>CAIYFF010000001.1 GCA_903925435.1 uncultured Planctomycetota bacterium
ACGACTTGCGGAGGCCAATCAAGAAGTGCGCGAGACGGCGGCGCTCGCGATGGGCATCGCGGGAGCGCAGGATGCATGGCCGCTGCTCGCTTCGCTGCTGGCCGGCGACGCCGAAGGTCGCAAGCTCGCAGGCGGCAAGGAAGAGGTGCCCGATCGGTCGCGCACGTTCGCGGCGTGGTCGCTGGGCCTGCTTGCTTCGCGAACGAGCGATGTCGAGGTCAAGCAGAAGACCTTCGAGCTGCTCGATGCGCAGTTGCGCGATCCCGCGGATCGCAGTCGCGACTTGCGCGTGGCGCTGGTGCACGCGATTGGGCTGATCGACCCGCAAGCGGAGCGCAGCAGCAAGGAGCGGCTCCTGCGGTATCGCGTAGTCGACGCGCTGTGGGCGTTCTACGACCTCGACCTCGGCAAGGGGAATCAACTCGTGCAGTCCCACGCTCTTGCTGCGATCGCTCGCACGATCGGTCGCGGCAAGGACGCAGAGCACGAACGCGCCAAGGAGCGGTTGGTGCGCGAACTGACGGCAGAGGGGCGGTCCAACCAGATCCGCCAGTCTGCTGCGCTCGCGCTGGGCGCGATCTGCATGCAAGAGGAGGAGCACGCTGCGGACGCCGCTTGTTCGCAGGCGCTCGCAGAGTTGTGGAAGCACGGCACGGACCAGCAAGCGCGCTACTACGCGATCGCCTCGCTCGGACGCATCGGCGGCAAGGCCAATCGGAAGCGGTTGATGCTCGCGTATGCGCCGGCGAATCGAACGGAGGAGAAACCATGGATCGCGATTGCGCTCGGCCTCGTCGCGCGCGACCAGCGATTGCGCGACGGTGCGTTGGATCCGGATCTCGGCGCGATGCTGTTGTCGGACCTGCGCTCGATCGAGGTCGACACCGCGCGCGCGGGCATTGCGCTGGCGCTCGGATTGTGCGCGCACGAGCCCGCGGTGCCGGATCTGCGCGGGATGCTCGACACCAAGTACTTGCACGAGGTGCAGAGCGGCTACGTCGTCGTGGCGCTTGCGATGCTCGGCGACCACGGCGCGGCTGGCGACATCGTCGCGTTGATGCGGACCGCGGTGCGGCGGCCGTTCGTGTTGCAGCAGTGCGCAGTTGCGCTTGGGCATCTCGGCGACACCGAGACCGTGCCTGCGTTGTTGGAGATGCTGAAGAGCAGCGAGAGCACCGCGACGATGGCCGCGATCGCGCAGGCGCTCGGCGAATTGCGCGATCGCCGTTCGATCGAGCCGTTGATCGCAGCGCTGCAGGACCCGGATCGATCGGCGCTCGCGCGCGCGTTCGTTGCGGCTGCGCTCGGCGGCGTCGGCGACAAGGATGTGGTGCGTTGGAACGCGGCGATCGCGCGCGACGTCAACTACAGCGCGCTCGTCGACACCTTGAGCAACGGCAACACCGGCGTGCTCGATATCCTGTGAACTCGATGCATCGAACGAACTCGCGCGCGCGCAACGGAGTCGCGCTTCTCCTCGCGCTTGCCGCGGCCGCTGTGAGCTCCGCTTGCGCGCTGAATGCGCCGCCGGCGCTTTCGACGCTCAACGTCGCCGTTGCTGACTCCGCGTCGGCTCAGTTCGCCGAAGTCGATGCGCAGGCGAAGGCCGCGCTCGAAGCGAGCGATCGGAAGCCCGACGACGCAGCGCTCGCGATCCAGGCAGCGGCGCTGCTGTTCCAGGCGGCGGACGCGCGCGTGCAGCACGCTGCGGTGAAGGTCTGCGCAGAAGGTGACTCGGTGGAGCTCGTGCTCACTGCCGACGATCGCGTTGCCGCCGAGGTGCGCACGCAGGTTGCGTCGCTGTGCACCGACGGCCTCGCGGCCGCCGAGCGCGTGGTCGCGCGCGACGCGGGCAACGGCGCGGCGCAGTTGCAGCGCGGGCTCTGCTTGTCGTTGCTCGCATGGGCCAATGGCGCAGCGCGCAGTCTCGTGCAGGGCTACGGCCCGCGCATCGTCGACGCGATGGATCGCGCGGTCGCGGGCGATTCGCTCGGATCGGACTGCGCCGCGCTGCGTCTGCAGGGCAGGTTCAGAAGCAAGGCGCCGTGGCCGTTCCGCGATCGTCCGCTCGCGCGCAGCGCATTGGAGCGCGCGGCGAAGGATGCGCCGTGCGTCGTCAACTTGCTCTTCCTCGGCGACGCGCTGTGGCTCGAAGGCGATCGCGCGACCGCAGTGGCGAAGTGGCGCGAAGCAGCGGATGCGCGCGGCAGCGAGTCGTCGGCGCATTCGGATGCTGCGTTGCGTCAGCTCGCGGCGCGTCGCGTAGCGGCCGCCACGCGCGAGGGAGCAGGTTCGTGAGTGAGCTTGCGATCGGCGTCGACCTCGGTGGCACCAAGATCGAAGCGATCGCACTCGATGCGCTCGGTCGCGAGCGATGACGTCGGCGCGTAGCGACGCCGCAGGGGGATTATGACGCAACGGTGCGCGCGGCTGCGGGCCTCGTGCAAGCGCTGCGCGACGAGCTGCGGCCGTCCTCGTGCACGATCGGGTTCGGCACGCCTGGCAGCGTCACGGCAAAGGGCGTGATGAAGAACTGCAACTCCACGTGCCTCAACGGCCGTCCGTTGCCGCGCGACCTGGAGCACGCGCTCGGCCAGGCTGTGCGCGTCGCGAACGATGCCAATTGCCTCGCGTTGTCCGAGGCGACGGACGGCGCTGGCGCAGGCAAGGATGTCGTGTTCGCCGCGATCCTCGGCACCGGCGTCGGCGGCGGCATTGCTGCGTTCGGCCGCGTGATCAGCGGACCCAACGGACTCGGCGGCGAGTGGGGTCACACGGCGCTGCCGCGTCGTCGCGACGACGAACCGTGTTTGCCGTGCTACTGCGGTCACTCTGGTTGCGTCGAGTCGTTGCTGAGCGGTCCGGGACTCGCGCGCGACCACGCGAGTCGACTCGGCGACGCAGGCCGGCAATGGACCGCAGCGGAGGTCGCTGCAGCCGCGGAGTCAGGCGACGCTTGCGCGGTCGAGTCGATGCAGCGCTACGCCGAACGGCTGGCGCGCGCGCTGTCGACGATCGTCAACGTGCTCGATCCCGACGTGATCGTGCTCGGCGGCGGCATGTCGCAGGTCGACTCGCTCTATCGAGACGTGCCGCCGCTGCTGCAGCGCAGCGTGTTTGCCTCCTTGGGCGCCGATCCACTTCGCGTGGACCTGCGGCGCAGCGTCCACGGCGACTCGTCGGGAGTGCGCGGAGCCGCGTGGCTCTGGCGCACGGACGGGGTCAGCTCTTCATCTGCTTGAGCTTCGCGATCGCGCCGAGCACGTTCTTGCCCGATGCGGCGCGCGTGCCAGTGCGGTTTTCAGCGACGCCAGCTTGCGCGTCGGAGCTGCTTCCTGGAGCCGCATGTGCAGCCGGCTGCGCATGCGCCACAGGTTCGTTGTTGCCAGCGTGCGACTGCGACTGCGACTGCGCGTGCGCAGGTTCGTGCGCGACCGATGCGGCGGCCATCGCTGGAGCCTTTGGTTGCGCGCTCGTGCGGATCGCCTGCTGGATCGACGCGATCGAGTTCGCAAGGCCCGTCATTTCGCGTTGGATCTCGCGGACCGAGTTCTCCAGGCCGCCGAGGTCCTTGTCGCGCACTTGGTCGACGGTGTTCGTCAGCTTGCCGACGGTCGTGTCGACGACGCGCTCGAGCCGTTGCATCTCCTCGTGCAGCGTGTCCTGGTTGGCGAGGCGCTCGAGCTTCTGGCCGTAGGCCTTGCTCGTGTCTTCGAGGCGCGTGAGGCTCTGCTTCATCTCGCCGTCGTCGAATCGCTTGCCGATCGTCGCGATGCTCGTCTCGACGCGTTGCAGCGTCTGCATCAGCTGGGGATCCTGCGGCGATTTCTCGGCAACGGCCGCGATCGCTTGCTTGAGGTCCGCTGCGAGCTTCTGGAACGAGTGCTCGAGCGGCGTGAGGTCCACGGACAGCGACTTTGCCGCCGACTCGACCTTCGCCAAGCCCTGCTGCATCGCGGTGTGGATCGTTTCGATCTGTTGCTTCTGCTGCTGGAGTTGCGCCGCGAGGTCGTTGCCTTGCTGCGCGATCTCCATCAGCGGCTTGCCGTACATCTTGAGCGCCTTGGTCAGGTTGCCGACCTTCTCGTCCTGGCGCTCGAGCGCGAGGAGCACGCGCTGCAGTTCTTCGCCTTCCGCGGGCGGGCGCTCCGTCGAGAGTTGGTGCTGTTCGACGAGGTACTGCACCGAGCCTTGCAGCTCGGAATCCTTCTCGTTGTGGGCCTGCGCGAGCTGCTCGTAGCGAGCCTGCGCGAGCGAGTGCTGGCGACGCACGACCGAGAGCACGAAGAGCACGGCGCCGATCGTCAGCAACACAGGAGCGTCGAGGCCGACGCTGCGCAGCGAGGTCGTCAGCGACGACGAGCTTTGCAGCACGGTCGCAACGATGCCGCCCATGAGGCAGGCCGCGCCGACCATCGAGCCGATGCCGGTCTTCTCAGCCTTGCCCTGCGTGTCGCTTCCCTTCGATGCGCTGCGAGGACGCCGGCGACGAGTCGAAGCATCCGTCGCCTCGGGCGATTCGTCGGTCGCGGTCGAGTCCGACTCCGCTGCCGGTTCCGAGTCCTCGAATGGGATCGGCTCTTCCGTGGTCGTGCCCGTGCTCGTGGCCTTGGGCTTGCCGGCCCCGGTCGCCATGAAGTCTGGACCCAACAGGTCGTTCAGCATGTCATCGGTCGACGATTTGTCGTTCTGCTTGCTCATGTCCCGTTTCCTGCGGTGAGGCAGAGGGCGCGGCGGATAACCCCGTCCCCTTCGTCCGTGGATCGGCACCATGGCTGCTTTGGGTGAAGTCGCCCCGTTGCAATCGGGCTGCCTACCCCGGAAAAGAACCAGCCGGATGTCACGCAAGCTCAAGGGCATCGCCGCCGCACCCGGCATCGCCATCGCGCCCTTGGTCCACTTCCATGGGACGTTGGACTCCATTCCGACCTGGAAGGTTGCCCCGGAAGGCGTCGCCTCGGAGGGCCGGCGTCTCGACGAGGCCGTGGCAGAAGTGGGGCGGTCGATCCTCGCGCTGCGCAAAGAACTCGCCGACGCGCTGTCGAACCACGACGTGCGGATCTACGACGCGCAGGTCAGCATCCTGCACGACCCGACGTTCCGCGCCGACGTGGTGCGCGAGGTGGAGCAGCAAGGCTGCAACCTCGAGGTGGCGCTTCAGCGCGTCGTTGCGCGCTACGAGGCGGTGTTCCAGAACATGGCGGATGCGTCGATGCGCGAGCGCGCAGCAGACGTCCGCGACGTCGGCCGGCAGCTCGTCGCCGCGCTGATGGCGAAGGACCGCTCGAAGTACACCGCGAACGGCCGCGACTACCTGTTCGCCGCCGACGAGTTCTTGCCAAGCGACGCAGGCATCCTCGACCGCAAGCATCTGCGCGGCATCGTCACGGCGCACGGCGGCAAGTACTCGCACGGCGCGATCCTCGCGCGTTCGCTCGGCATCCCGGCAGTCGTCGGCGTGGACGACGTGATGTCCAAGGCCAGCAGCGGCACGACGGTCGTGCTCGACGGGGACAGTGGGCAGGTCGTCATCGATCCGGCGCCGGACGAGTTGGCGCACTACCAGCAGCGACTGCTGGAACAGAAGAGCGTCGACCTCCGCGTCGCCGAGGTGCGGTTCCAGCCAGCGGTCACGCTCGACGGCTCCGAGGTTTCGCTCTACGCCAACGTCGAAGGCGTGCGCGATCTCGAGAAGTTGGAGACGGACGCAATCGCCGGCATCGGCCTGTTCCGCACCGAGTTTGCGTTCATGGAGCGGCGGCAGTTTCCGACCGAGGAAGAACAGGTCGCGATGTATCGCCGCGCGATGCAAGGCAGCCGCGGCAAGCCCGTCACGTTCCGAACGCTGGATGTCGGCGGCGACAAGCCGCTGGGCTACTTCCGCACGCCAGAAGAACGCAACCCGGTGCTCGGTTGGCGCGGCCTCCGTCTCTGCCTCGATTGGCCGGACATCCTCTACACGCAGTTGCGCGCGATCCTGCGCGCCAGCGCGCTCGGCCACGCGCGCATCCTGCTGCCGATGGTGACGACGCGCAGCGAAGTCGTTCGCTGCCGCCAGGTGTTGGATCAGATCCTCGAGGACCTGCGGTCCTCGGGCGTGCCGTTCGATCCCAAGATCGAGTTGGGGATCATGGTCGAGATCCCGGTCATCGTGCCGGTGTTGCCAGAGATCCTGCCGTTGGTGGACTTCGTGTCGGTCGGCACCAACGACCTCGTGCAGTACCTGCTCGCCGTCGACCGCGACAACCAGCGCGTCGCCAAGATGTACGACCCGTTCCATCCGGGCGTTCTTCGCGTGCTGCACCAGATCGTGCGCGCAGCGAACGCAGCCAAGAAGCCGGTGTCGATCTGCGGCGAGATCGCAGGCGACCATCACTTCACGCCAATCCTGCTCGGCATGGGCTATCGCGAGCTGTCGATGGCTCCCGTGTTCGTGCCGCGTGTGAAGCTGACGCTGCGCAGCTTCTCGGTCGACGAGTGTCGCACGCTGGCGTCGACGGCGATCGCGCTCGAGTCGACGACCGCGGTGAGGAAGCTCGTCGGCGAAGAGGTCCGCGATCGCTGGGCCCGCTTCCTTCAGGCGGCGCCGGGAGACGCTGCTACGTGAGCGCGCGCGGGCTGCGCCAGGGCGCGTGGTCTGTGCAGGAGCTGGACCGATTGCGCCAGCTGCTGCCGTGGCGCGGCGTAGATGGCGCTGCGGCGCTGCTGCGGCGATCCAGTGAGAGCGTGCGCAAGCGAGCTGCACGCATGTTCAAGACGGCTTCGCGTCGCGGCGAGTGGAGCGAGGCAGACGACGCAGTGCTGCGCATGGCGTGGGGAGCCGTGGATCCGCGCCTGCTTGGCACGATGCTGGGCAGGCCTTCGGCCGACGTGGCGCGGCGTGCGAGCGCGCTGCGCGGCAAGCAGAAGCGCGGCGAGTGGACGCACGAAGAACAGAAGCTGCTGAAGCGGCTGTATGGGACGCGCGCCGACGAGGATCTCGAGGTCTCGTTCCAGCGCAGCGCGGACAACATCGCAGCCAAGGCGAAGCAGATGTGCCTGCAAAAGGACAAGCGCTTCGCTCGCGCGCAGAGCGACAACGATGCGGTGCGAGCATCGCGCGCGCCGCGATGGTCCACAGCCGAAGTCGCCATGCTCCGCGCTGCATATCGCGACCACGACAACCTCGAAGTCGCGAAGAAGCTGGGGCGTTCCGTGGTCAGCGTCGCCAACAAGGCGTGGCAGCTCGGCCTGCAGAAGAGCGCCGCGGCATTGGCTCGGATCGGTCGAGCCAATGTTGCGCATCGGTTCGAGTCCGAAGCCTGAGCGCCGAGTCTCCCGTTTGCGCCCATGCCATCGGCGCGCCGCTCCATGCGCCTTGGCGACGTCGGGAATCGTGTCGGATTCCGCCTCAATGCTGCGCGGCGCGCCAGCCGATCAACGGAAGGAGTTCGGTCGAGACCGGCCTCCACAACCGCTCGAGGAAACCATGGAAATCGTCGGCAAGAAGAGCCAAGGCCTGTCCGTCACGACGTTGAGCGAGGACAAGACCGTCATCATCTCGTTCAACGACCGCAGCCTGAACTTCTACGTCACCGACTCTCTCAAGGAGTCGCTGAAGGAAACGATCCAGTCGAAGATCGATGCTGGCTTCCAGCACTTCATCCTCAATCTCGACAACGTCAAGATCATCGACTCGTGCGGTGTCGGCTTGATCATCGTCGCCAACAACGTGACGACGTCGAAGAGCTGCAAGCTCTACCTGAGCAACATCAAGCCGTTCATCGTCAAGATCTTCGAGATCATGCGCATCAGCAAGCACCTCGCGATCTTCGACAACGAGGACTGTGCTTTGAGCGCGATCAAGAACGGCGCGAAGTGACGCCATGCGTCGCCGCGGCCGGCGGGGACGCAGCCTGAGTCGCATTCTGCCCGTCCGGCTCGGGCCTTGGTCGCTTCGATGCAGAGCGCGGTGGCACGGACGCTCGCAGTTGCATGCGAAGCCGCGGCGCGCGGCGGCCCCGATCCCTTCCCGCAGTCGCTGACTGCGCACTGGTGCGCAGCAGGCTTGGCAGATGGCCTCGTGCAATTGGCGCAGACCGATGCGCGATTGCTGCTGCTCGACGAACGACTGTCCGATGCGCAACTGCGCACGCTGATCACGGCAGCGGATCGCCGCGGAGTGATGGCGGCGCTGGCGGTTGCGCGCCGCGACGCAGGGACGCTGCAGCGCGCGCTCGACCTGGGCTGCCGCGGAGCGCTCGCGAAGGACGACGGCGAGACGGAGGCGAATGCGCTGGTCGTCTCGGCCCAAGACCTGCACCGGCGCTTCGTTGCGGATCAGCGCGATCTCAAGGGCCTCGAGAGCCGATACGAGAGGCTGCGCGAGCGCAGCGTGCATGAAGCGCAGCGTTTCGAGCAGATCCAGGAGACGTTCTTTCTCGACCTGTCCCGCGTCATGACCATCATCAGCAACATCGAGGACGGCATCGTGTTCGCAGACCGCGACGGCAACGTCGCTCTGCTGAACGCGGCCGCCGAGGATCTGCTGGGGATCAAGGCGTTTGCCGCAGTCGGCAAGCCGCTGCGCGACATGCAGGGCCGCGCCGAGTTGATGTCGATCCTCGTTCGCGACTTGCAGCGAATGGGCGAAGTGCGCGAGACGAAGCAGACGGTCGAGGTGCACCACAAGGAGCAGGATCTGCTCTACATCAAGTGCACGACGAGCCGCGTGCTCGACTACCGCGGGCAACCAGCTGGATCGCTGTCCGTGCTCGAAGACGTGACCGCCGAGTTCAAGACCGACCAGCTCAAGAACCAGTATCTGTCGATCGTCGCGCACGAGTTGCGCACGCCGCTCACGGGCATCAAGACGTTCTCGACGATGATGGCGAAGGGCACGCTCGGTCCGCTGACCGAGAAGCAGCAGCGCGTCGTTGACTCGATCCGCGAGCAAAGCGGGCGACTCGAGCACCAGATCGACAAGCTCATCAACCTTGGCCACCTCGAATCCGACGAGTACGGGCAAGACGTCGAGTCCTTCACGGTCGAAGAACTTTGCGCAGGGCTGTTCACTCCGTTCGAGCAACCAGCCCGCGATCGGCGCATTGCGCTGACGATGAACTGCTCCGTCGATCGCGCGACGATGGTGCACGCAGACCGCGCCGATCTCCGGCGCGCGTGCCAGGCAATCCTCGAGAACGCGGTCAAGTTCACGCCGGATGGCGGCGCCGTTCACGTCGAAGTCGGTCCGGACAGCGACGGCACGATCCGGTTCTCGGTGCGCGACACCGGCATCGGCATCGACCCGCGTTACCAGCGCCGCATCTTCGAGAAGTTCTTCCAGGTCGAAGACCCGCTCACGCGCCACTACGGCGGTGCGGGGCTAGGCCTGTTCGTGGCGAAAGGCATCGTCGAGGCCCACGGCGGCCGCATCGACGTCGTGAGCAAGCTCGGCGCTGGCGCTGAGTTCTCGTTCGCGCTGCCCGTCGAGGCGCCGGTCGCAGTCGCAACTACGCAAACGCATCCAACCAGGGACTGAACTATGGAACGCACTGTCCTCATCATCGAAGACGAGAAACTCATCATCGTCTCCACGCAGATGGTCCTCGAGGCCGCGGGCTTCCGCGTCGAGTCGGCCACCAACGGCGAAGACGGCATCGCGAAGGCGAAGTCGCTCGCTCCTGACCTCGTGCTGCTCGACATCATGATGCCGGGCATCGATGGCTGGGAGACGCTGACGCGCTTGAAGCGTGACGCTGCCACGGCCAACGTGCCCGTGATCATCTTCACTGCGCGTGAGCACGCGCGCGGCCACCAGAAGAGCGCGGAGATGGGCGCTGCGGACTACTTCCGCAAGCCGTTCGAGCCGGACGAGCTGATCGAGTTGGTCGAGAAGCACGTCGTGCAGAAGGCCTGAGCCGGGCTCCTTCCGTGCACGGCATCGAGGTCGACGAGGCGCAGCGCGCGTTTGCGCTCGCGCTCTGGTCGCTCCTCGGCTCCGTCGCGAGCAAGCACGGGGAAGCAGAGACTCGCGCCGCAGCCGCGCGCTGTTGCGCTGCATTTCGCCGCGCATGTAGAAGCGAGCCGCACTACGTGCTGCAGGTTCGCGGCGGCGCGTTGCATGGCAACGGAGCGCGCATTCGGCCCGACGTCGCGCGCTTTGCCGCCACTGCGGGCGTGATCGCGATGTTGCAGGAGCGCGCCGTGAGCGACGTGTTGCTGCTCGCGTCCGTGGAGCTCACGGACTTCGTTGCGCTCGCTCGCGCACTGGTCGAGAGCAAGTCGGGCGTCGATCTCGCGCAGCGATTGCTCGCGGATGGATGCGATGCGATCCAAGTCGCGCAGGAACTGGCGCCAGCGGTCGAACTCGACGTTGATCGCGACGCGCATTGCGATCCGCGGCCGCGCGCCCCGTCGCAACTTGGCGCGGTGTTCGTGATGCAGCGCCTCGCAAGCGCGCTCGGTCAGCGCGGCCCGCTCGCGGGTCTGCACGCGCGGACGATCTTGCAGAACGTGCTCCACCGGATGCAGCGGCTTGATGCGGGCCTCGAGCCGCTTCTGCGCCTGATGCGCGACCCGAGGGGCGCTGGCGAAGCCGTCAACGCATGCGTGCTCGCAACACTGACTGGGGAGCAGCTCGGTTGGGACGACGCGCGCGGATTCGATGCGGGCATCGCTGCGTTGCTCGGGCCAGGGCTCGTGTTCGGCATCGACGAAGAAGCGCTGCAACTCGGCCAGGCTGCCGCCGCGGTCGCCGCCATGCTCGGCGCGGCAGCGCGGCCGTCGGAGGCGATCGACCGTGCCGAGAAGCAGGGCGCCGTCAGCGACGCGGTGGGTGAGGCGATGGAGATCGTGCTCGCCACATCCTGAAGCACGCCTCCTGTCAGCGGGCGCGCAGCGTCAGCTCTTCTCGAGTCCCGCTGCTGCGCGCGCGATCGCGTCGTCCGCCGCGGGGCCGTCGATGCCGCCGATGCGCATCGCGTCGCGCACTTCGGCAATGTCCGCCGAGAATCGCATCGCGCCGCGCGCGTGCGCGATCAGCTGCGGGATCTGTCCGAGCGCTGCGAGCAGCGCCACGGCGAGCAGTTCGCGCATCTTCACGTCGAGCCCGCTGCGGCAAAGGACGCGGCCGTAGGCGGACTCGAGCACGAAGTCGTGGAAGTCCGGATGGAACGACGCGAGCTTCTGTCGCACGACCTCGTCGTTCTTGCCGTAGATCGCGGCAAACAGCGCGCGTCCGCGCGCTCTCTGCTCTGCGTGCGGCACGGCGCCTGTGCTGCGCACGGGAGCTGCCGCGGGCCACGCCGCGAGCGCATGCTCGAATGCGCTGACGACGCGCGGGAAGCCGCAGAACAGCGTTGTCTGCAGCAGCGCCTCTTCGACTTTGGCGCGATCGTCACGGGCCTCGCGCGCCTCCGTGGCGGCGGACGAAAGCGCGTTCCAATCCGCCCGCGCGGTTGCGACGGCAATGCGCAACATGCGTCGTGCGTCGTGCGCGAGGCGGAGGTGGTTGTCGGTTGGATCGGCGGCCATGCGCCGACTCATACCCGCGGTCGCACAGGTTCGCGCGGAGGACTTCAGGCCATGCGCGTTTCGCGCACCTTGCCGAGGATCTCCGCCGCTTCTTCGCCGGTGAGTTGCAGCATCTGCAGCGAGTCCGCGTCGAGCACATCGCCTTGGTAGCCGCCGTCCGTTCCTGCTGCGGCGGCGTGCGCAAACGTGTTGGCCGCCTTCACCAGGAAGCCGCGCGCCCAGTCTTCTGGGTTGGTCGCCGGGCTGTGGTGGTAGGTGACCGCCGCTTGCACCGCGTGCGCGAGTTTCCAGCGCCCGGCCAGGAGGCCGCCGACGTGGGCGTGGTTGAAGCCAAACACTTCGCCTTCCGCGCGAGCGAGCGGGACCTTGTGCGTGCGCGCGAGCTTCAACGCATCGCGGAATCGGTCGTTCTGCGAGTCGATCAAGATCATCTTGCCGATGTCGTGGATCAGCCCGCACGTGTAGGCATCGTCCTTCTGCAGGCTCTTGCCAGCTGGCGACTTCTCGGCGAGCAGTCGGCATGCGACTGCGGTCTTGAAGCTGTGGTCCCACAGCCAGTTCACATCGAGTCCTTCGATCGTTCGCCCGCTGCCGAACGTGTTGAGCACGGTGGCTTGGACGACGAGGTTCTTGATGACCTTGAGCCCGAGGATCGAGCACGCGAGCTGGATCGACGAGACCGCGTTGCGCAGGCCGTAGAACGGGCTGTTGACGAGCCGCAGCACGCGCGTGGCGATCGCTGGGTCCTTCTCGATGACCGCCGCGGCGTCCTTGGCCGAGCCATTGGGCGACTCGAAGATCTTGGTGATCTCCGTGAGGATCGTCGGGATCGTCGGGATGTTGACGGTGCCGTCGATCAGTTCTTCGAGTTCGGCGGTCGTGGTGATCATGGGGCTTCGGTGGCCCTTTCGACCTGCGGTCGGACCGACTTGACGCCGCGAAGTGCGCAGTTGGTCAGCGCATGCGCGTGAACGCGTCGCTGTCATAGCGATCGCGTTGGAGCATCGACGCCAAGGCATCCTCCTCAGGCGTCAATTGGTCCGGGCGCAATTCCATCCCGAGTGCCGCTGCGATGCGCTGCGCGAGTCGTTCGCGCAGTTCGCTCTGTCGAGTTGCCGCAACTTGGTCCGCGATCGCGGCGACGAACGGAGTGGCTTTGGGGCGCTCGACCACGATGGACCCGTGGTGCAGCACGCGCGCCCCATGCTGCGTGCGCACGCGCCGCTGCGCGGATCCGACGAGCTTCTGGCCTGATCGATCGACGATGTCGTGGCGACCCGGATCCGCAAAGCACCAGCGGCTCGTCGGGCGTGCGCCAGGAGCTGCGCCGGACTCCAGCCGAACGGCAGCGACATCGATGTCCGCCAGCGCTGCTACCACCGCGTCGTGTAGGCGCGCATAGCTCGCTTCGACGTCCGTCGGCAGTGCGCTTGCTGGAAGCGCGAGCGCGTAGGTGACTTCGACGCCGTGGAAGATCGCGCCGCCGCCGGTCAGGCGGCGCACGATCGGCACATCCGGTCCGAGGTCCGCGAAGTCGCAGTGGCGCTGGAAGTAGCCGAGCGACACCGAGTGGGGGGCCCAGGAGTAGAGGCGAAGCGCTGCGGTGTCTCCCTCCAGCAGCAACGCCTCGTCGCGCGCCATGTTGGCGGCGGCGGCGATCGCCGGTTCGTCGATGCGCCGCAGGATCACGAGGCTCGGGCTCGGATCAGCCTTCGGCTGCGCAGTGCGCGTCGTAGGCGGCGCCGTCCATCAGGTCCGCGGACTTGGCAGTCAGGCGCACCTTCAGCATCCACGACTTGCCGAACGCATCTTCGGTCAGCCACTCCAGGTTGTCGGGCAGCTCCTTGTTGACCTCGATCACCTCGCCGCTGACCGGCGAGTAGATGTCGCTGACTGCCTTGACCGACTCGATCTCGCCGAACGATTCGCCGGCGGTCACGTTGGAGCCCTTGTTGGGCAGGTCGAGGAAGACGAGGTCCGACAGGTGCGACACCGCGTAATCGGAGATTCCGATCGTCGCGACGTTGCCGTCGATCTTGCACCACTCGTGGCTCTTCAGATAGCTGCGGTCGTTGGGTCGCATGAGAAGGTCTTTGTTCAGCGGGAGCGCTTGTAGAAGGGCAGGCTCACAACCGTGCAGGGCTCGGCCTTGTCCTTGATCAGGAAGGTCAACTGCGTGCCGGGCGCCGCGAACGCGTCGCGAACGTAGGCAGTGGCGATGTTGGTGTCCAACGTCGGCGAGATGTTGCCCGAGCACACGTGGCCGATCTTTTCGCCGTTGGCGCAGATCTCGTAGCCCTGG
>CAIYFF010000002.1 GCA_903925435.1 uncultured Planctomycetota bacterium
GACCGCGGTCGATTGCTGCGGTTGCTCGACGAGATCCGCGACGTGGACTCCCCACGTCGCACGGCTCGCTTCGTCTGCAGCCTGTGCGTGTGCGGTCCCGATGGCAGCGTGCGCATCACGGCAGAAGGAACCTGCGAAGGCGTGCTCTTGCGCGCACCGCGCGGCGAAGGCGGCTTTGGCTACGACCCCGCGTTCGTCCCGGTCGCGTTGCTTGGTGCATCAGGTCCCGAGGCCGTGCCGACGTTCGCAGAGCTCGACGCTGCCCAGAAGGACGCGCTCAGCCATCGCGGCAACGCGCTGCGCACGCTCGCACAGGCAATCGCGCGCGACTCTTCGATCCTCGCGTAGCTCGCAGCTGCGCTCAGATGCGGCGAAATCGCATCGCGTAGTTCTCGCGCAAGAACGGCGTCTCTTCGTCGCGCACCTTCGCGAAGCCCACGCTCACGATCTCTTGCGTCACCACGTCTTGGCCTGCGCGAACGTGCTCGAGGATCCAAGGCCGGCTCTGCCCTTCGATGCGGATGAAGTCGATGATGACGAGTTCGCCGCCCGGCTTCAGCGCCTTGTGGATCGAGGCCATCGTCTGCTTTGGCCATTCAAAGTGGTGGTAGGTGTCGCAGACGAACACGACATCGACGCTCGCTTCGGGCAGTTCCACCGAGCGCTCGGTGCACACAACGCCCGCGACATTGCCAAGCCCGCGCTTCTTGCTGTCCGCCTCGATGTGCGCAACGAACTGCTTGGCGATGTCGACCGCGTAGACGCGACCGTTCTCGCCGACCTTCTGCGCGAACATGCGCGTGTAGAGCCCGGTTCCTGCGCCGACATCGGCGATCACCATCCCCTCCTTCGCGCCGACAAGCGACGCGATGCGCGCGCGCTGCGAGAAGATCTCGCGGCTCTCACCTTCGAAGCGTTCTTCGAACTTGCCGACCTCGAGCGCCGGATCGAGGAAGTCCTTGTTGATGCCCGGCTTCACGCTCACCTCGAGCGGAGCAGATTGAGGATTCGGCCCCTGGCATGCGACGAAGAACAACAGCGCGATCGATGCGATGCAGACGGAGAACTTCATCGCCGCATCATGCGCACGGAGCCGACTCGAAAGAACCGGCGGCGCTGCGGCGCGCGCTAGCGGCGCACGCCGATCACCCCGTTCGCTGGCCGCGACACTGGCGCCACCGCGGGCCCCGTCGCGAGTCCCGGCCGCACGTTGGTCGCGCCGCCACCGACTCCGGCGTTGAGGTTTTGGTTCGCGTTCGCCATCGGCGCCGCCGTCGCGCGCTGCGGCGACTCGCCGAGCCTGCGGCGCACGTCATCGGGCCGGTTGGCCTTGCTGATCGCGTCATCGGGAGTGATGAGCCCTTCTGCGACGAGGCCAAGCAATTGGTCTTCGAGAGTCGCCATGCCTACGGCGCGGCCCGTCTGCATCAGGTTGAGCATCTGTGCCGTCTTCGCTTCGCGAATCAGCGAACGCACGGCATCGGTCGCGATCAGGATCTCGCGCGCCGCGACGCGTCCGCCGCCGACCTTGGGCACCAGCGTCTGGCTGATCACACCTTGCAGCGTCGAAGACAACTGCACGCGCACCTGTTGCTGCGCATCGGTCGGGAACACGTCGACGATGCGGTCGATGGTCGACGTCGCGCTCGTCGTGTGCAGCGTGCCGAACACAAGGTGGCCCGTCTCCGCCGCGGTGATCGCCATCGAGATGGTCTCGAGGTCACGCATTTCGCCGATCAGGATGACGTCGGGATCCTGGCGCAGCGCGCGGCGCAGGCCTTCGCGGAACGACGCGGTGTCCTGGCCAATCTGGCGCTGCGTGATGTAGCACTTCTTGTCCTGGTGCACGAACTCCAGCGGGTCCTCCATCGTGAGGATGTGGCCGTGCTCGTTCTCGTTGATGTAGTCGAGCATCGCCGCGAGCGTCGTCGACTTGCCGGATCCCGTCGGGCCCGTGACGAGCACGAGGCCGCGTGGCTTGCTCGCGAGGTCGAGGCAGATCTGCGGCAGGCCGAGCTGCCGCGCGTTGGGGATCTTGTCCGGGATCTGCCGGATCACGAGGCCCGCTGCGCCACGTTGCGTCAGCGCGTTGACGCGAAAGCGCGCGACGCCCGGCAGCGCGTAGGAGAAGTCGAGGTCGTGATCGTGCGCAAACCGCTCGACCTGCTCGTTCGTCATGATCTGACGGCAGAGGTTGGCTGTGTCCTCGGGCGACAGGCGCCCTGCGGTCTCCACCGCGCGCATCTCGCCGTCGATGCGGAAGCCGGGGAAGTTGCCCGCCTTGATGTGCAGGTCGGACGCCCCCGCCTTGACCATGTCTTGGAGAAGTTGCTGGATGCTCTGGGACACGCGCGCTTCCTCGGTGGCGTCGTTGGATTGCGGCGCGAGAAAGGTGCGCCGAAGCCGTGCATCGGCCGCAACTTGCGACTTCTTGATTGCTATAGTCCCCGCCTGGAACAACAAGCGTCGATGAAGACGCCCCCGGCCCCTGCCAAGCAGCAGGGGTGCCGGGTGCAATCCACGCCCTGCCATGACCGACTTCAGCTTCGCGTTCGAGCCGCAACGACGACTTCCCGAGGAAGCGCCGCGCCTCCATCGCCAGCCCGAGGGCAATGCTTCCCCCGGCGCCAGCGGGTCAGCCAAC
>CAIYFF010000003.1 GCA_903925435.1 uncultured Planctomycetota bacterium
AGTTGGATCTCTTGGTCGTCGCGCGTCACCGAGAAGCGCTTGAAGTCCACAGTGAGGCCAGGGAACCGCAGCACGGGAGCGCCTTCGCTCGATGGCGCCTCAGGCCGACGCACTTGCGTGCGGCGTAGCACTGCGCGGATGCGAGCGGTCAGTTCGCTCAGGGTGAACGGTTTCGACAGGTAGTCGTCTGCGCCGAGTTCGAGGCCCTGCACCTTGTCGCGGTCCTGGCCCTTGGCGGACAGGATGATGACCGGCGTGGCGCTGCCGCTTGCGCGCAGCTGCCGAAGCACTTCGAGGCCCGGCAAGAGCGGCAGCATCAGGTCGAGCAGAATCAGCGTCGGCTTGTCCTGGGTTGCCTTGCGGAGCCCCTGCTTGCCGTCCGCCGCGGTGTCGACCTGGAACCCTTCGAGTTCCAGGTTGTGCTGCAGGCCGGTGCGGAGGTCCGGTTCGTCTTCGATCACAAGGATGCGAGTGTCGTTCATGCCGTTTCAGGGGTCGTCGGAACGGTAATGCGGAAGATGCTGCCGCCGCCTTCGCGGGCCATCGCGACGACGGTGCCGCCGTGGGCCTGTGCGAAGTGACGGACGAGGCTGAGTCCGAGTCCTGCGCCGCGCACTTCGCCTGCGTTGGATGCACGGTAGAAGCTGTCGAAGATCACGCTGCGCTCGCCGTCTGGGATGCCGCGGCCGCGATCCTTCACGTCGATCTCTGCGCAATCGCCGTTGCGGCGGAGTTCGATGCAGATCTCCGCGGATGGGTCTTCGTCGCTTGCGTACTTGGCGGCGTTCTCGAGCAGGTTGAGCACCACGCTTTCCAATGCCGAGCGGTCGACGCGCGCCCAGATGCCAACTGGCAGGTCGGTCGACAGCGAAGCGCCCTTTGCCTCGAGGTGCGGGGCGTAGGTATCGGCGACTGCCTCGAGCACTTCGCCGAGATCGGTGACCTCGGGTGCGTAGACGAGCGTCCCAGCTTCCCGGCGCGAGAAGTCGAGGATGCGCTGGATCATCGTCGTGAGGCGACCGGCCTCGCGCGTGATCACTCCTCCGAACTGCGCAGCTTGGTCCGCGTCGCGAGCGCGCTTCAACTGCAATGTCTCGCCATACAGGCTGATCAGCGCGAGCGGCGTCTTCAGCTCGTGGCTCACGCGCGATAGGAGATCGACCTTGAGGCCGAGCAGTTCGGCCTCACGCGACACCGAGCGCCACATCCAAACGGCTCCGATCGACGCCGCCAAGAACAGGAAGCCGACGAGCAGCAAGGCATTGGTGCGGCGGTCGGCTGCATCTTTGAGGTAGCTGTCGACGTCTGCGGGATACGCCCGCAACACCATGCCGTGCGCTGCGATCGCAGGCGGGGCGTAGTCTTCAGGCGCTTTTGGGGCTGCGACGATCGGCAGGTCTTCGCTGTCGGCAATGGCGAGCCGGAACGAACTATCGCCGCGCAAGAACGGCTCCAGCGCGCCCGCGAGCAAGCGGCCGGCATCGAGGCGGATGCCCAGCCACTCGGCGCGCGCTCTCATCACTTCGGGCGCGCGGTGCAGCAGCAGAAGCGTGCTCGGCGATCCGGAAGTGAGAATGGGGCGCAGGTCGCCGCTTTCGGATGCGCTCTCGACGGCGCGGATGCGGCGCAGCACGGTCTCGCGAAGGACTCGGTCGTAATCTGCCGCGAAGGTGCGCGCGTGCAGATGTAGGCGGACTTCCTCGCGCAACTCGTCTGCGCGTGCGCGCACAGCTGTAGGCGCCCCTGCCGCAAGCCGATCGGCGACGGATGTCAGGATCGCCTCGCTCGAGAGGTCGCGATCACCGTTGGCGATCGCTGCGAGCAAGTTGCACCGCAGCGCGCCGTCCTCGTCGGCTTCCGCCAGGGCCAACTCGGAGAGCAGGCCCAGCGTCGTCTGCTCGCTGTCGAGCATCGGGTCGAACGAGCGCCCGTTGCGCGTCAACGAGCGGAAGCCTGCGGTGAGATCGACAACGCGTTGGAACGATGCTTCGGCCTGTTCGTGCTTGCCGAGCTTCTTCTGCACGGTCGCGAGGCGGAATCCGAGCGTCACTTGCGACCACGTCGACTCGCCGGGGCCTCGTCGTCCTGCGCGGTCGCGGTCGCGGATCGGGTTGTCGTCGGGGCCGTCTCTCGAAGCCGCAGCCTGCTTCGATGCCGCGAGCAGCGTGGCTTCTGCCTCGTCGAACTTCTCCAACGTGATCAGCAGGTCCGCGCGGCGCAGAGCATCGCGTCCTCGTTCGTCGTCGCCGCTGCGCAAGAATGCATCACGGTGGAATGGCAGTGCGAGCCGTTGGCTGCCAGCATCGGGATAGCGCAGTCGGCCATCGTTGCTGATCAGCACGACGTCGAGCACCGAACCAAACCCGTGGGCTCGCAGTTCGCGCACGGTGGCCGCTGGCGAGTCGTGCGCCAGGAGCGCATCGCACTCTCGTTCGACAGCCGGGAGCAGTTCGTCGAGTCGTTGGTCGATCGCTTGCGTCGCCGCCTGCAAGAACTGGATGGCTTCGCGATCCACCGCGGTGCGCACCTGCTCTGCTTGGCGCTGTAGTTCGCGCGAGCCGATCCAAGCAAGGATCCCGAGCGGCACCAAGAAGGTGCACATCGCGAGCAAGTTGCGGCGGACGGATCGCTGCGTGGACATCGGAATGCCGCGTGAGGGACGCTTGTGAGGGAAGGGGACGCTACTGCGATGGAACGCAGCAGCAATCGGCCGCATGCGTTGTGACCAATATGTGGCGACAGCAATTGTCGGGCGTCCATGGTATGCCTTGGAGCCGATGACCGTGCCTTTGGCGCGAAAGGACCGACGCTTGGCTCGATTCCCGCTACGGCGGCTCCGGCTCCCGCTGGGCGATGGCACCGTCTCCATCGTGCTGCCAGAGGGAACATCGGCGCTGGCGCAGGCTGGCGCCACGTTGGGGGGAGAACCGCCGTATTGGGCCGACATCTGGCCCGCCTCTGTTGCCATCGCACGCTGGATCTGCCGGCGACGGACGGCGGTTGGCGTGTGTGCACTCGATCTCGGGTGCGGGCTCGGCCTGCCGGGTTGCGCTGCTGTGCGGCATGGTGCGCATGTGACGTTTGCGGACTTTCATCCCGACGCGCTCGCGTTCGCAGCCTTCAACGCGGCGCAGCAGATCGACGAGCGTGAACGCGCTGTTGTCGCGAGCGATCGCATCCGCTGCGTCGAGCACGATTGGCACCGTGGGCCGATCGCCGGGTCGTTCGACTGGATCTTGCTTGCGGACGTCAGCTACCGGCCCGTTCACCATCTGCCGATCTTGCGCCAATTGCGCGAAGGGCTTTCCGAGCGCGGCATCGCGATCCATGCGGATCCGGGTCGCAAAGAGTCGGATGGTTTCCTGGTGCAGCTTCGGCGCGAGTTCGCGGTGCGCGAAGTCGTGTCAGAGACCTTCTTCGACGGCGTTCGCCATCCCGTGCGGCTCAACTTCGCTGCACGCGCCGAGCAAATACTCGACGAATGGCTCGCACCATGCGCGCCGCGTCGCGACGACACTCCGGCTCCAATCGACCCGACAGCACCTCGATGACCGTCGAACTGCATGACGTTGTGATCCGTTACGGATCGTTCGTAGCCGTGCATGGCGTGACTGTGACGATGCCCACTGGCGCCGTCGGTCTGCTCGGCCGCAACGGGGCCGGCAAGAGCTCGATCCTCAAGTCGCTGCTTGGCCTCGTGCGCCCGACTTCGGGCCGCATGCGCATCCTCGATCTTCCGGAGGACGCGAGCCCCGCCGAGATCCGTTCGCGCGTGGGCTACATGCCGGAGCGCGACTGCCATCTCCCCGGCATGTCGGGGTTCGAGATGGTCAGCGTGCTCGGCCGCCTGAGCGGGCTCCCCGAACGCGACGCCTATCGCCGCGCGCACGAAGCGCTGTATCTCGTCGGACTGGAGGAGCAGCGTTATCGGCCCGTGTCGAGCTACAGCGCGGGCATGCGGCAGAAGGCCAAGCTTGCGTCCGCGCTCGTGCACGATCCGCAGGTCGTGTTCTTGGACGAACCGACCAACGGGCTCGACCCCGATGGGCGCAGCGAGATGCTGCGCCTCGTCCATCGGCTCGCGCACAAGCTCGGCAAGTCCGTGGTGCTGTCGACGCACATCCTGCAAGACGTCGAGGCCGTCTGTGACGCCGCGGTGGTGTTGGAGAAGGGGCGCGTCGTGGCGCAGGGGCGCATCGAGGACCTGTGCCGCGCTTCGGAGCGCCGGTTCCATCTGCAAGTCGAGCCGGCCACTCTGGAGTTGCCATCGCAACCCATGCCCGGAATGCGCATCGAGTCCCAAGGAGCTGGCAGCTTCGAAGCGCTGGTCGAAGGCGGCGCAGAGCCTCAAGCTCTGTTTGCTCTCGTTCGCGAGCGCAATGGCGTGGTGCGCGAACTCGTGCCACATCGCCGCTCGCTCGAAGAGGTGTTCTTGGGCGCGGTGCGCGGCGAGGAGGCGAAGTCATGACCGTCTACGGACTCGACTACCGACCGAAGCCGTATGCGCCGACCAGCGCATGGCAGCGGCTGTCGCCGCTCGTGCGGATGGAGCGCAACGCGCTGTTCCGCAGCAAGTGGGGCATCGGGCTGTTTGTCTTCTGCGTGCTCCCCGTGTTCGTCCGGCTCGTCATCATGCTGGGCTACATGGGGTTGTTGCCCTTTGCGGGCCGCATGCGCGAGGCAACCGAGGAGGTCCCGCCGGCTCTGCGCATGTGGATCCCGACCTACATCGAGTTCTACGTCGAGCAGGTCGTGTCGATGGAGCAGGGGTTCTTTGTGTTCCTCGTGCTTACCTCGATGGCGACCGCGCGCGCGATCGCGAAGGACCGCGCGACGAACGCGCTGGAGCTGTACTGGACTCGAGGCATCTCGCCGCGTGGCTACTTCCTAGGCAAGTGGATCGGGTCTTTGCAACTCGCGGGGCTGGTCACGGTCGGCGGCGCATTGTTGCTGTGGCTCACCGGAGTGTTGTTCGCCGAGGATTGGGGCTACTTGCAGGACACGATCGGGTTCATGCCGCGCGCAATGCTTGCGCTGCTGGCGTTCACCTCGATCCTGACGTTGTTGTGCGTGCTGGTGTCCGCGGTCAGCGCGTCCGCCAACCTCGCGACGATCGTGTGGTGCCTCGTGCTCGGCGGCAGTTTTGCTGTGGAGCAAGTGCTGCGTGAACTCACTCCCGGCAACAAGAGCCACTCCGCGAGCGTGTGGGATGCCGCGGCAACGGTTGCGCGCGCGATCGCCGACGTTCCGGACCGCGGCGCCAGCCTGCAGGGCTCGTTGACGTTGCTTGGCGCACTGTTCCTCTCGCTCGGGTTCTTGGCGATGCGCCGGTTGCGCGTGACGGAGGCGATCCAATGAGTGTCCCGAAGGGAGGTGAAGCGCTGGTGCGCTACCAGTCCGTCAGCAAGTGGTATGGACAAGTGTCCGCGCTGATGGACGTGTCCTTGTCGGTTGGCGCAGAGGTGGTGGGCCTCGTCGGCCGCAATGGCGCCGGCAAGTCGACGTTGATGAAGCTCGCAGGTGGATTGCTCAATCCGAGCCTCGGCGAAGTGCGCATCTGTGGCGCGGTCGCAGGCTCGCGCGATGCCAACGCCGTGCTCGGGTTCTCGCCGGACATCGAGAAGCTGGACGACCGCTGCAGCGGCCGGCAGTTCGTGTCGTGGATGCTTCGCCTGCACGGCTACTCCGCG
>CAIYFF010000004.1 GCA_903925435.1 uncultured Planctomycetota bacterium
CCCGTGGGCTCCGTCGTGGTGCACGGGACCACGTTGCTCGGCGACGGGCGCAACCGCGTCGAGGCGTTGCGTTCGCCGATCGCGCACGCGGAGATCGAAGCGATCCAGCAAGCGCTCGCAGTCGCCGGCGACAAGCGGTTGCCGGACGCGACGCTCTACTGTTCGTTGGAGCCGTGCTTCTTGTGCGCTGGAGCGATCCTGCATTCGCGCATCCGTCGCGTGGTGTTCGCCGCGCGCGATCCCAAGTTCGGCGCGGTGCGGTCGCTCGGGCAGATCCTCGAGGACCCGCGCATGAACCATCGCTGCTCCGTGCACGAAGGGCTGCTGCACGAAGTGAGCGCGGAGATGCTGCGAGCCTTCTTTCGCGCGCGTCGCTGACGGCGCCTTCGCTGCTCCGCATGGTCGCAGCGCTGTTGGATCGCGAGAGAAAGGCGCAGACCTTCGACTTGCCGGTTGCAAAGCGACGCGTTGCTCGGCAACATCCCCGTCCCCAACTGCCGACGGGTCTTCCCCAGACCCTCGCGTTCCTCGCGGAGAGGTGCCAGAGCGGCTGAACGGGCTGGTTTCGAAAACCAGTTGGCATGAAAGTGCCACGGGGGTTCGAATCCCCCCCTCTCCGCCACGTTTTTGCTGCGCTCGGGAGCCGAGCTTGCGGCAAATCCGTCTCGCGCAGATCGCGCTGCATTCCGTGGGTTAGACCTACGCGCTGCGTTGCGACGGGCCGCTTCGCGCGCCACACATTCCTAGGTAGATCCCATGTCGACACTTCGTGCCTTGCTCGTTCTTTCTGCATGCCTTGCTGCGTTGGCAGCCCCTCTCGAGGCCCAACGGGGTGGCGGCGGTGGTGGTCGAGGTGGCGGCGGCGGCGGTGGAGGTGGTGGCGGTGGCGGTCGCGCTGCGGCTGGCGGTGCAACGAACCAGAACACCAACCGTCAGGCCGGTCGCCGTTCGGATGCGACCTATGACCGCGTGGGCGCGTGGTTCACCGATGTGCGCATCGAGGGCGAGCCCGCAGTGAAGGACCCCGACGCGAAGAAGAAGGACTACATCGGGGCGCTGCCCTGGGTGACCAAGGCCAAGGATGAGGGCAATCGCTCCGTGGTCTACGTCTACGACCCGACGACGGATCCGGACGCGCACCAAGCATTCGAGCAGGAGATGTTTGGCGACGAGATGGGCATCGCGACCAAGTTGTTCGTCTGCGCCCGCCTCGACCTCACGGCTGCCAGCGCCAAGCTGCTGCTGGAGCGCTACCGCGAGGAAGCGCCGCTGTTCGCCGTCTATGACGAGGCCGGTGTCGAGGTCGGAGTGGTCTCGATGAGCGGCTACAAGGCCTCGCCAAAGAAGTTGGAGGCGCTGCTTGGCAAGGCCGTCGGCAAGGACGTCCAAGGCGGCCTGTCGGGATTCGTTCGCGACTACGGCGAAGTCGCCAAGGAGCTCGAGGCCGTCGAGAAGAAGCGTGTGGCCGTCGAAGCCGACGAGGACAAGGTCGATCGCGCGGACAAGCAGAAGCAGGCCGAGATCGCGCGCGAGAAGAAGTCGATCGATGCTGAGGAGCAGAAGCTGCTCGGCAAGGAGCGAGACGTTCTCAACGCCGCCAAGCCGCCGGAGCGTCCAGCTGGCGCAGTCCGCATGGGCGGTCGTGGCGCTGCCCAACGTGACCGCGGTGGCCGTGCGGGCGGAGCTGGTGGCGCTGGAGATGGCGGCGCAGGCGGTGGTCCTGCGGGTGGCGGAGCCGGCGGTCCCGGCGGCGGTGCTGGCGGCGGTCGCAACGGCGGCTAGCAAGCGAGCCCGCACGCGCACGTAGCGATCGCGTCGGCGGGCTCCTGCTGAGTCC
>CAIYFF010000005.1 GCA_903925435.1 uncultured Planctomycetota bacterium
GCCACGCCGACCATCAGCAGGCCTTGCACCATGTCGGTGCGCGATGCCGCCAGATAGCCGCCGAGCAGCGTGTAGAGCACCGTGAGCGCCGCGCCGACGAGCACGCCTTGCCACAGCGGGACTTCGAATGTGTAGACGAACGCAGCGCCTGCGGCCTGCATCTGCGCCGCCACGTAGGTGAGCAGCGAGAGCAACGTGAGCACGCTCGCGAACGCGACGAACGCAGAGCGTCCGGGGCGTGACTCGGGCCCAGCCAGCAGTTCGGTGACCGTCACCGCGGAGCCCGTCGCGGCGCGGATCTTCGGCGCCACGAGGATCCAGTTGATCAAGAACCCGCCGACGCAGCCGGGGATCAGCCACAGCGCCGCCGCACCGTTCAGGTAGGCGAAGCCGCTGACGCCGAGCAGGCTCCACGCGGACGACGACGATGCGTTCGCCGCGAGCGCTGCGACCCACGGGCCGAGCGTGCGGCCGCCGAGGTAGTAGTCGCCCGCGGTGCTCGCGGAGCGACGCGAAGCCCAGCCGATCGCGAGCATCGCGAGCAGGTAGAGGGAGAGGACGGCGAGGATCGCGGTCGAGCGTTCCATCGCCGAAGCCTAGTGGGGCGAGCGCGCAGTTGCTCGGTGGCGGATTGAGGTCTTCGCCAAGGCAGGCGAATGGTGCACAAGGCAACTCGCGCCCTCTAGGATCGTCGCTTCTCCCAACCAAGAGCGACGCGCCCGTGACCTCATCGCAACGCGACCGATTCGAACAGTTCTGCAGCCGCTGCATCCGCCTCGAGGACCCTGCGGTGGAACTCGACTTCTCACTGGCGCAGATCGAGGACCAGGCGATCGCTTCGCTGCTGCCTTCGGTCCAGCGCGCGCTTCTCGCCATGGAGCAGATCGACGCGGGCGCTGTGGCCAACGCCGACGAAGGCCGCATGGTGGGGCACTACTGGCTGCGTGCGCCATTCCTTGCGCCATCGCCCGAGATCCAGGACGAGATCGCTGCGTTGCTGGCGCGCATCGAGGCGTTCGCGTTCGACGTGCTCGAGGGTCGCGTCGTCGCGCCGTCGGGCAAGCGCTATGCGAAGCTCGTGCTGTGCGGGATCGGTGGTTCGGCGCTCGGGCCGTTGCTGCTCGGTGACGCATTTGCGGGGCGCGATGCGCGCGCGCTGCAGTTGTGCGTGCTCGACAACACCGACCCGGACGGCATCGACCGCGAGCTAGGCAAGCTGGGCTCCTTGGACGACGCACTCGTGCTCGTCGTGAGCAAGTCCGGTGGCACGCCGGAGACGCGCAACGGGATGATCGAGGTGCAGCGCGCGTTCACTGCGAAGGGACTCGCATTCGGTCCGCAGACCGTGGCGATCACGACGAAGGGCAGCGCGCTCGATGCGATCGCTCAGAAAGAACGCTTCCTCGCGACGTTCCCGATGTGGGATTGGGTCGGCGGTCGCACTTCGATCACTTCGGCGGTCGGGCTGTTGCCTGGCGCGCTTCTCGGGATGGACGTGCGCGCGTTCCTCGCGGGCGCTGCCGCGATGGATGCGCAGAGCCGCAGCGCCGACGTGCGCAGCAATCCGTCCGCGATGCTCGCGGTCTACTGGCATCTGCAGGGCCGCGGCCACGGCGAGCGCGCGATGGTGGTGTTGCCCTACAAGGACCGGCTCGTGCTGCTGTCGCGTTACCTGCAGCAACTGGTGATGGAGTCGATCGGCAAGAAGCTCGATCGCAACGGCCGCGAAGTGCTCCAAGGCCTGTCGGTCTACGGCAACAAGGGCTCGACGGACCAGCACGCCTACGTCCAGCAGCTGCGCGACGGCCGCCACGACTTCTTCGCGACGTTCGTGCGCGTGCTGCGCGACCGCGATGCGGCGCTGGCCGCGTTCGAAGTCGAGCCGCAGATCACCGCGGGCGATTACCTCGATGGCTTCTGGCAAGGCACGCGCGCTGCGCTCGCGGAGAGCGGCCGCGCGTCGTTGACGATCACGCTCGACGCGGTCGACGAGCGTTCGCTTGGCGCGATCGTCGCGCTGTTCGAGCGCGCTGTCGGCATCTACGCGGAGTTGATCGACGTCAACGCCTACCACCAACCCGGAGTCGAAGCGGGCAAGAAGGCCGCGGCGCTGGTGCTGGCCCGGCAAAAGAAGGTGCAGGGCGCGCTGTCCTCGGATGCGCGGACGGCTTCGCAGATCGCTGTCGCGATTGGTGAAGACGCTGCGGATTGCTGGCCGATCCTTTGCCACCTCGCTGCGAATGGACGCGCGCGCAGGATCGGCGCGCCGGATCCAAAGGCCGCGCGTTTCCAGCGAGCCTGAGGCTGCATTCGCGCAGCGTGGTTGCGACGCCGAACAAGAGCCACCTCAAGGCGTCTTGATGCGCTTGTGCATTGACGAACTTCGGCGTCAACGAAAGTCGCGAATCGCTTCTGGATTCGCTATATGCCTTCCACCTGCACTGGCCATGAGGCTGTGTGCCTGGGCGAACCGCGAGCCGACTGCTGCATGACCGACTCACTCAACGCGTTGCTTCTCCGTCTCCAGCAAGACGGCGTCGACAAGGGCCAACAGCAAGCGCAAGAAGTCTTGCGCACCGCGAAGACAGAAGCAGATCGCATCGTCGCGGACGCGAAGCAGCAGGCGATGCGCATCACCGCGGACGCGACGGCGGAGGCCGAGAGGCTTGCCGTGCGCGGCAAGGCCAGCATGCAGCAAGCGGCGCGCGATGTTGTGCTGTCGATCGGCCACAGCATCGAGAAGGCGGTGCATCGCCTCGTGTCCGAGCGCACGAGCGCTGCGCTGGACGGCCCCGCAGTGATCGCGCTGCTGCAACGCCTGATGGATGCATTCGTCGAACATGGTCGCGTCACGGGCGCCATCGACGTCGTGGTCGGAAGCGAGCAGAAGAAGGCGATGACCGATGCCGCGCTCGCCGGTTTGCGCGAGAAGCTCGAGCACGGACTCACGTTCCACGTGCAGCCTGGTCTCGGCCACGGCTTCCAGGTGCGCATGGGCAAAGGTGGGGTGACGCACGACTTCACCGACAAGGCCGCAGCTGCCGCAATCGCCGAACTCGTCACGCCGGAGATTGCCGCCATCGTTCTCGAGGTCGCCCTCGATGCGAGCGCGGGGCGCTCATGAACTACTACTACCTCGTCGCCAGCCTGCCGTCGCTGCAGCTGTCCGCCGAGCCGCCGATGACGATCGAGGAGTTTCGCGCGCGCGCGCACGAGCAATTGACGGCAAGCGACCTCCGCGAACTCAACGCGTTGTTGCTCGGTAGTGGATCGTCAGCATCCGAGGGATCGTCAGCATTCGGGCGCGCGTTTGTGCGCCGCGAAGCTGCGCTGCTTCATGCCGTGGCGTTGCGTCGGGCGGAGCGCCGTGCGCGGGATGCCGAATCGCTTCGCGCTGCGGGCGTGGACGTCGACATGTCGATGCAAGCTGGCGTGAACGACGCGTTCGCTGCGGCGGACCCGCTCGAGCGCGAGCGTCGCATCGACGCAATGCGCTGGCGTTGGCTCGAAGAGCAGCAGGAGCGTGACCCGTTCGCGCCGACTGCAGTCTTCAGCTACGCGCTGCGGTTGCTGCTGTTGCACCGCTGGAGCGAGCGCACCGAAGAAAAGGGCCTGCAAGATCTCAGCGCGCAGAAGGCGCGCATGCTCGCAGGCTTCGACAACTTGGAATTCACGATGGATGCAGCCACGGAGACGGGCGCATGAGCCAGAAGCACGGAAAGGTCGTCGGCGTCAACGGCA
>CAIYFF010000006.1 GCA_903925435.1 uncultured Planctomycetota bacterium
AGCAATCGCGCGTCGTCGCTGCGCGTTGGTTCGTTCGTGTGGCTTTCGGCCATGCGGCTGCTGCGTAGCATGGTCCGGTCTGCCCGGCAATCTCCCATGCCCGCACCGCACATGCCGCTACTACGCCTTCCGTTCGCAGCAGCGCTGCTCACCGCATCGCTCACCGCCCAGTGGAGCCCCGCCACGGGCCAGTGGGGCCGCCAGTCGCCGACCGACCTCCGCGTCATGTCGTGGAACATGCTCGACGCGATCTGCTCCACCAACGTCAAGAACAGCGCGACCAACAACTGGGCGGCGGCGGCGCGCATTGTGGCGGCGATGCGGCCCGACGTGCTGATCCTGCAGGAGTGCGGCGACAACAGCGGCAACGGCACGGGCAGCACCGCGGACACGCAGGCGCAACTCACGACGACCGTCGGCATGTTCCTGCGCGGCGGCCTCGACACGTTCAAGGCGGGTTCGCCGGCGGTCACGCAACACGTGCAAGTGTTCGCGCCGGGCTACGACCTGCCCTACGTGCACGTCAGCTCCGTGGGCGACGGCTTCAACCGCAACATCATCCTGAGCCGCTACCCGTTCCTCGACCTCACGGGCGACGGCCAGAGCATCCGCAGCGACACGCCGACCATCACCGCCGACCTTTACGCGCCGGGCGGCACCGGCGGCATCCGCGGCTACATGTGGGCTGAGATCGACTTGCCCGACGCGACGTATGCGGGCGACCTCGTCGTCGGCAACGCGCACTTCAAGGCCGGCAGCACGACGTCGGACCTGAACCAGCGCATGACCGCGGCGCAGAACATCGCCTACTACATCGACTACATGTGGAACGGCGCCGGCGGCACGACGCCGGACTCGCGGCTCAAGATCGCCGACAGCCCCGCCGCGACGCGCGTGCTCGGTCCCAACACCGTCGTCATCACCGGCGGCGACCTCAACGAAGACGAGACGACCAACACGCGCGTGGGCCCGGTGCAGTGGCTCGCGAGCGGGCCAGTCGTCGACGGCGCGGGCACGGATGGAACGGATCGCAACCGCACGGACATGAAGTTCGACCAGTCGGTCGAGCCGTTCACGAGCAACCGCACGACGTTCCAGGGCAGCAACTACAAGCCGGACTACCTGCTGTGGCAGGACAGCATGTGCGCGCTGCGGCGTTCGTTCGTCTTCAACACGCAGTCGCTGCCGAATGCGGCGGCGATGCCGTCGCAGATCGCGGGCTTCACCGGCGGCGGCGGGACCGCGAGCTTCGTCGCGGCGGACCACCTGCCTGTGGTCGGGGACTTCGTGATGCCGCTCGCGCTCGGCTGCAACGCGGCGGCGACCGACCTCGGCTTCGCGAGTCTGTCGGGCAGCGGCGAGATGCCGCGCTACTCGGTGTGCGGCGGCCTCGCAGGCGGACAGACGGGCACGTTCACGCTGACGAAGGCGCCTGCCAACACCGCCGCGTATCTCGGTGTCTCGCTGACGCAGGGCATCCAGCTCGTGTTCGGCGGCACGCTCGTCCCGAGCGGTGCAGAGCCGATCGGCCCGTTCTTCACCGATGCATCCGGGCAGGCGCAATTCACGTATCCCGGTGGCCTGCCGTTCTCGCTCGTCACGCAGTGGGCGATCG
>CAIYFF010000007.1 GCA_903925435.1 uncultured Planctomycetota bacterium
CGGCGCAGGATCCTGCGCCTTCGCATATGGATCTCAGCAAGCACCTCCGCGACGTTCCCGACTTCCCGAAGCCCGGCATCCTGTTCAAGGACATCACGCCGCTGCTCGCCAACCCGGCTGCGATGAAGGAGACGATCCGTCGCTTCGCGGCGCTCGACTTCGGCAAGGTCGACTGCGTGGCGGCGATCGAGTCGCGCGGCTTCCTGTTTGGCGCGCCACTCGCGATGGAACTCGGCATCGGCTTCGTGCCGATCCGCAAGCCCGGCAAGCTGCCGTGGAAGACGAACCGCGTCGAATACGTGCTCGAGTACGGCACCGACGCCGTCGAGATCCACCAGGACGCGGTGCACAAGGGCCAGCGCGTGCTGCTCGTCGACGACCTGCTCGCGACGGGCGGGACGATGGGCGCCGCCTGCAGGCTGGTCGAGACGTGCGGCGCCACGGTTGCTGGCTGCGCATTCGTCGTCGAACTGGGCTTCTTGCCTGGGCGCCAGAAGCTCGCGCCGCATCGCGTCGAGTCGCTGATCCACGTTCGCTGAGCGACCCTGCCGCCTCGCGTGGCGTCGGCGCAATTTCGCCAACGTGCACGCGTGCCGCTGCGTAACGTGCGGACCGACAGGAAGGAGCGCGCCGCGTCCACCGGCGCCGCCTTCGGTTTTCCGCACCCCAATGACTCCGATCTCCGCATTCGTGCAGCCGCGACTGGCTGCGACCCTATTCCTCGCGCTGCTCGCAGCGTTGCCCGCCCAAGAACGCCGCCGCGGCGGCGAAGACGCGCGCGCGCCGGGTCTCCGGCCCGACGTGACGATCTTCAGCCCGCTCGACCTGCCGACGCCAAGCCGCCTGCGCAGCGCGAGCGGAGCGCCAGGGCCGGACTACTGGCAGCAGAAGGTCGACTACCGCATCGACGTCTCGCTCGATCCCGCGTCGCGCACGATCGCAGGCCAAGAGCACGTCACCTACCACAACAACTCGCCCGAGACCCTGACGTTCGTCTGGGTGCACCTCGAGCAGAACATCCTCAAGAAGGACAGCATCGGCACGCTGACCGGCGGCGGCGAAGCAGTCGGTGGCCCATCGGAGCCGAGCGATGGCGTCACGGTGCGCGCACTGACGAGCGACGGCAAAGCGCTCGCGCACTCGATCTACGACACGATGATGCGCGTCGACTTGCCGCAGCCGCTGACGCCCGGCGGCAAGTTCGAGTTTGACTGCGCGTGGTCGTTCCAAGTCCCAACGCAGGTGTTCCGTCGCTTCGGCACGTGGGACGTCAAGAAGGGCACGGTGTGGGAGATCGCGCAGTGGTTCCCCGCAATCGCGGTCTACGACGACGTGCACGGTTGGAACACGCTGCCCTACTCCGGCACGGGCGAGTTCTACAACAACTTCGGCAACTTCGAGCTCAACATCACCGCGCCGCGCAACCACATCGTCGTTGCGTCCGGCGAACTGCAGAACGCGGCCGAAGTGTTCACGAAGGAGCAACACGATCGCCTGCAACTCGCGAAGCAGAGCCGCGACACGGTCGTGATCCAAAGCGCCGAAGAAGTGGGACAACCCGGCAAGCGGCCCGCAGGCGACGGCCCGCTCACGTGGCGATTCCAGGCCAACAACGTGCGCACCGTCGCGTTCGCGTCGTCGGAAGCGTTCGTGCTCGACGCATGCTCGCGCGAAGGCGTGCTCGTGCAATCCGCGTATCCCGAAGAGTCGCTGCCCGTCTGGGGCAAGTCGACGCAGATGCTCGCGACGGCGATCGAGGGCTACAACCGCCGCTGGTTCCGCTATCCCTACCCGGTCGCGACCAACGTCGGCGGCGTCGAGGGCGGGATGGAGTACCCGATGATCATCTTCTGCAGCGGAGAGAACAGCCGTAACGAGCGTGGCCTCTACGGCGTCACGACGCACGAGATCGGGCACAACTGGTTTCCGATGGTCGTCAACACCGACGAGCGTCGGCACGCGTGGATGGACGAGGGATTCAACACGTTCATCAACCGCTACTCGTCGGCCGACTGGTTCAAGAAGGGCGGCGAAGCCAAGCCGTCGAGCTTCGCGTCGATGATGAAGATGCCCGGCGTGCCGATCGTCACCGCCGCGGACCGCCTCAACGGGCTTCAGCTTGGACTGCTGCAGTATCAGAAGACCGGCGTCGGCCTCACGATCCTGCGCGAGTACGTGCTCGGCGAGGAGCGCTTCGACTACGCGTTCCGCGAATACATCCGTCGTTGGGCCTTCAAGTCGCCGCAGCCTGCCGACTTCTTCCGCACGATGGAGAACGCAGCAGGCATGGACCTCGCGTGGTTCTGGCGCGGCTGGTTCTTGGAAGACGCGCTGCTCGACCAAGCGATCGACGACGTCAAGCAACCCGGCGAGAAGAGCCCTGGTCGCATCACGTTCCGCAACAAGGATCGCATGGTGATGCCGATGACCTACCGCATCACGTTTGAAGACGATTCGACCGAGCTGGTGCGTTTGCCGGTCGAGGCGTGGTTTCAGTCCGACGTGATCAAGCGCACGACGCCGAGAGGCAAGAAGCTCAAGGAAGTGCGCATCGACCCGGACGCGATGCTTCCGGACGCCGCGCGCGACAACAACGTCTGGACGAACGAGGGCTAAGCAGGGCGCGGGCTACTTCTGCCCGCCGCCCTCGGCAGCGGCCCCGGAGAGGGAGCCGGAGCCGACCATCGGCTGCTCCATCGGGATCAGTTCGTAGGTGTTGGCGGGCGGATCCTCGCCCACCCAGGCGCGGCGGAACACGTAGTCGAGCCCGTCGACCGGGGCGCCAAGAAGGAAGTGGCCCGTCGCTGCGAGAAAGGACACGGGCCACAGCAGCAACTCATTGCGGGACGAGTCGCCAAGTCCGTCCTCTGCGGCGAGCGTCAGCGGGTAGGACACCGGCAGCAACGCGATACTGACGATGCCACCGACAACTCCGCCGACAAACCCGCCCGTTCCGGCACAGGCGCGGATCCAGCCAGGGCGGCCAAACTCGGCAGGAGGGCATTGGTCGAGACGCGAGAAGGTCTCGGTGGCGCCGCAAGACGCAAGCAACAGCAAGGCTGGGATGAAGATCGGACGCCTCATGTGCCGAATGCTAGTCGACCGTATGGCATCCGCGCAGCCTTGCTGCGAGGCTTCTTGCCCCAACATCCGCACTCTCCCAGCACATGAAGATCGCAGTCGTCGGTTCCGGTTATGTCGGTCTGGTCGTAGGCACTTGCTTCGCAGACAGCGGCAATCGCATCACGTGCGTAGACGTCAACGCAGACAAGATCGCCAGCCTCAACCGCGGTGAGGTCCCGATCTTCGAGCCCGGCCTCGACGAGCTCATCAAGCGCAACGTCGAAGAAGGCCGCCTCACGTTCAGCACGGACGTCGCTGGCGCCATCAAGGCATCCTCGGTGATC
>CAIYFF010000008.1 GCA_903925435.1 uncultured Planctomycetota bacterium
GCAGGCTGCGTTCGACCTCAATAGTGTCGTCTATCAGGTCGCGATCCTCGGCCCGACGAACGCGCTCGGCAATGCGCGCTGGCCGCTGCCGTTGCCCAATGATCCTGCGTTCTCGAATGTGACGCTGTGGTTCCAATGGGCCTTCGCGGACACGACGTGCGGCGCGCAGGGGCTCACGACGAGCGATGGCTTGCAGGTGACGCTGCAGTAGCCGGGCGAACGCGCGCGTGGATCGTCGGCAAGCCACCGTCGCGTCGCAGCGTCGTTCGCTACGAACCGCGTGCGATCGCCGGCAGGTAGACGCAGAACACCGCGCCGCTGTCGCGCAGTCCGGGCTCAAGCGACTTCTCTGGCGCAATGCAGCGGCGGACGTGGTCTTGCTACCGACGCTTCCCGGGGGAGTCTGTCGCGAACGAGGCGCGGAGATCGGCGCCTGGCAGACGTTTCTTCATGGAAGCAGAGTGAAAAATACGAGTGCTCTCAGGGAATGATGCAACCGTTCGTTGCGTCAAGGACCCTCACCGTGTGCGGACGTCGTTTCGGGCTCGGACTCGCTCCGTCTGCGAAGTCCGCATCCGACCGGCTGTTCCTACACATCGAAATCTACATGTTGCGCATTCTCTCGTCCGGGTCCGTCTTGCTTCTGTCTGCCTCCCTTATGGCGCAGGAGGCCGCAAGCCCTGCTTCAGGCGCCAAGCCCAATGCCGCCGACGTCTACCATCTGGCAGGTCTCGCGGGACAAGCCGTCGATAAGGCCTACGAATCACGGCAAGCAGAGGTGCCGTATCTCGAAAACAAAGATGCGTTTGTCCCCGAACTGCTCGAGCCGCATTGGAGGGAATGGGTGGCGCGCAACAGCGAAGCGATGACGCTGCTCTCGCAGGCGGCGCGGATCCCCGAGTGCCAGTTCCTTATCGGCAAGGATAGGTTCGATCAGAATCCAACGGATGTTTGCCTGATACTGCCGGTCGCGCATGCGAGCATGGTTCGGGGCTGCCAATCTGCGAAGGATGGGAACTGGATGGCGGCATGTTTCGACGTCGAGACGTTGCTGTGCGTGAGTCGCCACATCGGCAAGTGTGAGAGCTTTTTTTGTTGCTTGGCTGTTTGGTTTGTCGAGCAACAGGCGCTTGGGCTGCTCGAGTGCATCGCCGAATCAGAGGCGCCGCCTGAGGTAGTCGTGCGCTCGCAGCGGTTGCTCGAGTTGCACTGCGCATTGCGATTGGATCGCTGCTTGGTCGCAAAGGCCCTGCAGGCGACAGCCGCGCGCGAGTTCGATGTGCAACTGAACTGGCTTGCCAGTGAGGAAGGCAAGAACTCGGAGATGCCTCAGAATGCAATAAAGAGGCTGCTGGAGAATCCGGCGCCGACGCGCGAGCGCATCATGCAGCTTGCCAAGACATGCTCTGCGCCGTTCGAGCTCGGCCCTGAGGTCCCGGACTCCAAGATGGTCGAGCGGGCCGCGGAAGTCGACAACAGCCTTAGGAAGCAGTTCGCGAAGAAGAAGCGCGGCTTCTTCGCTGAGCTACTCAGTGATCCAGACCAGGATCTTTTCAAGGCCATCGTGAGCTGGTGCATTGCGCCGGTTCAAGACCTTGCAATAGAGCTAGCGAAGTCCAACGCAGCGATCGAGAGCACTCGCCGCAAACTCGAGGCCGCTGGCGTAGCCAAGCCGACGCCTGGCGCAGAGAAAGGGCGCTGAGTGGTGGCGCGCGGATCCCCGTCGAGACAAGCGGACGTCCGCGCCCTCACCCTTTCCCGCTCCTTGCGCGTCCGTAGACTCCTCGCCCCGCCATGACCCAGAGCCTGCTCGTAGAATTGTTCGTCGAGGAAC
>CAIYFF010000009.1 GCA_903925435.1 uncultured Planctomycetota bacterium
CGACGGAGCAGTGGGTCGTCGATAGCTGGGCGTGCGCGCAGGCGCTCGCGGCGTGGATCAAGACGGTCAAGTGCGACCTCGTGCTCTGCGGCAAGCAGGCGGTCGACGCGGACAACAACCAACTGCCGTCGCGGCTTGCGGCGATGCTGGGCTTTGGCTGCGTGACGGAGGTCGCCAAGCTGACGCTGGAGAACGGGACGTTCACGGCGGAGCGCGACATCGAAGGCGCGCGCGAAGTGCTGACGTGCAAGTCGCCCGCGGTGCTGAGCTGCAACAAGGGCCTCAACGAGCCGCGCCGCGCCAACCTGAAGGGCATCATGGCCGCGAAGACCAAGCCCTACACGGAGACGCCAGCACAGCTGCCGGAAGCAGCGATGACGGTCACGTCGCTCGCGCTGCCGCCCGCACGCGCCGCAGGCAAGATCCTCGGCACGAGCGTCGACGCGGTCTCGGCGCTGGTCGCAGCGCTGCGCAACGAAGCCAAGGTCCTCTGATCCCGAGCGGAGCACACATCATGAGCAACATCGTCGTCATCGCCGAAGTCCGCGCGGGCAAGCTCAAGCGCCCGTCGCTCGAAGCCATCGCCGCTGGCCTGCAGCTCGCAGCCAGCACCGGCGGCAAGGTCATCGCCATCGCGCTCGGCAGCGGGCTCGACGCAGCGGGCCAAGAACTCGCAGGCAGCGGCGCGCACCAAGTCGTGCTCGTCGACTCGCCGAGCCTCGCCAACTTCTCGGGCGACGCCTACGCGCGCATCGTGACGGAGCGCTGCAAGCAACACGGCGCAGCGGCCGTGCTGATGGCGCACACCGCGATGGGCAAGGACCTGCTGCCGCGCGTCGCCGCGCACCTCGACACGGGCCTCGTCACGGACGTGGTCGCGGTCGGCTGCAACGGCGGCACGTTCACGGCGCAGAAGCCGGTGTTCGCCGGCAAGGCGCTGCTCAACGTGCAGGCCAACAAGAAGCCGTTCCTCGCGACGCTGCGCCCCAACAACTTCCAGCCCACGACGGGCTCGGGCGCTGCGATCGAGAAGGCGTCCGCCGACGCGGGCAACCTGCTCTCGGTCGTGAAGGAGCTGATCGCCGCCGCATCGGACAAGGTGCCGCTGCAAGAGGCGAAGGTGATCGTCGCCGGCGGCCGCGGCCTCAAGGAGCCGCAGCACTTCAAGATGATCGAGGACCTCGCCGCGGCGTTTGGCCCCGGCGTCGCCGCGGTCGGCGCGTCGCGCGCCGTCGTCGACGCGGGTTGGCGTTCGCACAGCGAGCAAGTCGGCCAGACCGGCAAGGTCGTGAGCCCGACGCTCTACTTCGCGATCGGCATCAGCGGCGCGATCCAACACCTCGCCGGCATGCGCACCGCGCGCACGATCGTCGCGATCAACAAGGACGCCGACGCCCCGATCTTCAAGGTCGCGGACTACGGCATCGTCGGCGACGCATTCGAGATCGTGCCGGCATTGACCAAGGCAATCGCCGAAGTCACCGCTTCCAAGTGAACGAAAGACACGCCGACTCAAAGCAATCGCAATGACACTCAAGGCAGGCATCGTCGGGTTGCCCAACGTCGGCAAGTCCACGCTCTTCAACGCCGTCACGCGCACGCAAAAGGCGCAGGCGGCCAACTATCCGTTCTGCACGATCGACCCCAACGTCGGCATCGTCACGGTGCCGGATGACCGACTCTACGTGCTGCAGAAGATCGCCAAGACCAACGTCGTGATCCCGGCGACGATCGAGTTCGTCGACATCGCCGGCCTCGTCAAGGGCGCTGCGACGGGCGAAGGGCTCGGCAACAAGTTCTTGAGCCACATCCGCGAAGTCGACGCGATCGTGCAGGTCGTGCGCTGCTTCGAGGACGCAGACATCCACCACGTGTCGGGCACCGTCGATCCCGTTCGCGACATCGAGATCATCACGACCGAGCTCGTGCTCGCCGACCTCGAGTCCGTGCAGAAGCGACTCGACAAGCAGGAGAAGCAAGCGAAGCGCGGCGACAAGGAAGCGATCGCCGAAGTCGCCGTGATGCAGAAGCTGATGCCCGTGCTCGATCAGGGCAAGCCGGCGATCCTCTGCGAGTTCAACGCGGAGGAGAAGGTCATCGCCAAGGGTCTCCAACTCCTGACCGACAAGGCGACGATCTTCGCCTGCAACGTCAAGGACAACGAACTCGCCACCGCCGACAACAACCCCTACGTGCAGAAGGTCCGCGACTACGCGAAGACCCACCTCGCGTGCGAAGCGGTCGTGATCTCGGCACAGATCGAGAGCGACCTCGTCGACCTCTCGCCCGAGGACTGCAAGGCGTTCCTGCTCGACCTCGGCGTGCAGGAGAGCGGCGTCGGCTCGCTGATCAAGGCGACCTACCACCTGCTCGGCCTGCGCACCTACTTCACGGCCGGCGAGAAGGAAGTTCGCGCGTGGACCATCCACGCCGGCGACACCGCGCCCAAGGCCGCCGGCGTCATCCACACCGACTTCGAGCGCGGCTTCATCAAGTCCGAGACCGTCAGCTACGAGGACCTCGTGAAGTGCGGCAGCGTCGCGGTCGCGCGCGAGAAGGGGCTCTATCGCATCGAAGGCAAGGAGTACGTCGTCGAGGACGGCGACGTGCTGCACTTCCGCTTCAGTGTGTGAGGCAGCGGGGCGCGATCGGCGCCCCTGAGATCGGGATGGCAGAAGGACCGCACTGAGCTGGCGGCGACATCGCGGCGCTTTGCTAGCCTTCGGCGCATGCATCCCGCACTCCCCGCGCTGCTCACCGCCACGCTCCTCACAGCATCGCCGCGCGCGCAACAACCCGCGCCATCACGCAACGACGCCGAGGCACAGCAGATCGCAGCATGGAGTGCGACGCGCGACGCGCGCATGGAGTGGTGGCGCGAGGCGCGGTTTGGCATGTTCGTGCACTTCGGCCTCTACTCGCCGGCGGGCGGGTTCTGGGACGGCAAGCGCTACGAGCAGCACTACGCGGAGTGGATTCAGCACTGGGCCGCGGTGCCGTGCGCGGAGTATGCGCGGCAGATGAAGCCCGCGTTCTCGCCGGAAGAGGGCTTTGCCGACGCGTGGGCCGATCTCGCGAAGGCCGCGGGCATGCGCTACGCGGTGATGACCTCCAAGCATCACGACGGCTTCACGCTGTTTGAGTCGAAGGAGCCGTATTCGCTCGCCAATGACATCGCAGGCGGCACCAACATCTCGCCGAAGGGCCGCGACGTCGCGCGCGAGTTCACGGACGCGATGCGTTCGCGCGGGCTGAAGCCGGGCTTCTACTACTCGTTGCTCGATTGGCAGCACCCGGACGCCTACGAGATGGCGCTGCCCGGCTACCCGAAGGACGGACATGCGCGCGATCACTCGCGCTACAAGGCCTACGTGCGCGCGCACGTTCGCGAACTGCTCACGGGCTACGGCGACCTCGCGACGATCTGGTTCGACTACTCCGACGAGTCGCGGCAAGGCGAAGCGTGGGGCGCGGCGCAGCTCATGGCGGACATGCGCGACGCGCAGCCGTCGATCCTCGTCAACAACCGCCTGTTCTTCGGCCTCGAGAACAAGAACGGCGACTACGGCACGCCCGAGAAGTATGTGCCGCCGACGGGCCTCCCCGGCATGGACTGGGAGGTCAACCACACGCTCAACGAGAGCTACGGCTACAGCGCGCACGACAACCACTGGAAGGACACGGCGACCGTCGTGCGCCTGCTCTCCGACATCGTGTCGAAGGGCGGCAACCTGCTGCTCAACATCGGGCCCGACGCGAAGGGCCAC
>CAIYFF010000010.1 GCA_903925435.1 uncultured Planctomycetota bacterium
CGCCGAGCAGCAGCGCCGACAACACGAGGTGCCACGACAGCACGCCGAGGTCTGACGGCAAGCCTTCTGCGTAGATCGCGTGGTCGGCGAGCAGCGCGCGGCGCAGGATCGTTGCGACGACGGACGCGACGACGATCGGCGCGACCACGTCCATCGCGAAGTTTCCGAGCACCGCCTCCATCACGAAGATCGCGCCCGCGATCGGCGCGTTGTAGGAGGTCGCCATTCCGGCTGCGACGCCGCAGCCCAGCAGCATTGCGCGCGTGCGCGAGTTGACTGCGAGCCACCGGCTCACGATCGCCGCGAACGTGGCCGCAAGCTGCGAGTTGGCGCCTTCCTTTCCGATGCTGCCGCCGCTGCCAATCGTGCACGCGGAGCTGAGGATCTGCGCGAGGCTGTCGCGGAACCGGATGGTGCCTTTGCGCAACGCGACGAGGCCGATGATGTCCGTGATGCCGAACGGCGCGTTGTTGTCGCGGCGCAGCATCAGCGCGAGCCCCGCAGCGACTCCGCCGAGCGTCGGCACGAGCAGCGTCTGCCACGTCGTGAGGTGCGCGCGCACCGCGTCCGACAATTGGTCGCCCTCGCCGACGAGCGCGTTCTGGATCCACAGCAGCATGTGCTGGAACCCAGCGCCGAGCAGCCCGCCAGCCACGCCGATCAAGGCGGCGAGCAAGAAGATGCCTACGGTGCGCGTCGGAACGCTTTTGGGCCCACCCATGGAAGGCCGAGCACGTTCTGCGCTGCGGGCAGCAGCGTCAAGCGCGGCGCGTATTCTGGTCGTCAGCGGGCCGCTTCGAGGAGCGCGTAGCCGCTCTCGCACCGGCCATCAGGGCTGCCTTCTCGCCACCAGATCCACAGCGTCGTCGTTCGCGCGAGGCTCGTGGGCACGGCAGTGAAATCCGCATACTGCTCATCTTCTGCGAGGAAGATGTCCAAGGTCGCCGGCTGGAATGAATGGCCCGCCAACTCCGGGGTGACCGCGATGTGCCGCCAGTTCGCGTGGTCCCAGTAGGGCTCAGTCGCCCACAGCCTGTAGTAGCCGTCGGAGTTGGTGGTGGACTGCACGCTGCCGAACTCTGGATCATCCGGCCAAGTGGCGACCACGCGCACGCCCGCCACCGGCGTGCCGTCGGCGAGCTTGACGTAGCCGCGCAGCTCCGCGGACTTCGTCAAGCTGCCTCCACACCCGATCGCCAACGCGGCGATCGTGGACCAACACAGAAATCGCAGGAGAGCAGTCATCACAAACCTCCGGCCGTTCCATGGTCCATGCGGCGCGTTCGCGGCATGGGCTGAAGTGGGGCCGCGGCCTCAGCCCGGTTCGCGGCGAAGGCACGCGCCGTGCACGGTCTGCGTCAGGTATTCGAGCGGCGCATAGCCTTCTTCGGGAACGGTCACCGAGCGGTCGCGCGTGTAGACCGATTGGATCGTTCGCGTCTCTCCGTTCTCGCGGCTGCCGATTGCGATTTCTTCGGGCGCATCGGCTTCGAGATCCGCGCCGCCGGGGCCTGTGAGCGGACGCACGATCGGCGTGGCCGGCGTGTCGCCTTGTCGCAGCACGAGCGCGATCGCGCCGTCCTCGAGTCGCACGCGCGAGCCTTGCGGGAAGATGCCCAGCGTGCGGACAAACAAGTCGAGCCAACGCGGGTCGAAGTCGCACGAGCGACGTCGCATCACCGTGTAGGCCTCCATCGGCGTCAGCGCACGCTTGTAAGGCCGCATCGACGTCAATGCTTCAAACACGTCGCAGACGCGGATCAGTCGGCTCGTGCCCGATGGCTGCACTTCGAGCAGTGGCGTTGGATAGCCGCCGCCATGGCCGTCCATGTGATGGCAGAACGCGGCGCCGACGGCGCTCGGCATCACTTCGTCCTGCTCGAGCAGGATGTCGGCGCCAAGTCGCGGATGTTGCGACATCCAGACCCACTCTTGTTCATCGAGCTTGCCGCGCTTCCAGAGGATCTCGGGCGGCACCTTGGACTTGCCGATGTCGTGCAGCAGCGCCGCGATGCCGACGTCGACGAGTTGTTCCTTCGTGGCCGAAGCCGCGCGCGCGACCTGCAGCGCAAGCAGCGCAACACGCACCGAGTGACCGACGGTGAAGCGATCGATGTTGTCCTGCTGCGCGAGCGCGAGCAATCCGCTTGGCGCCTGGTCGAGGCGCAGCAGTGCGCGTTCGATCACGCCCTGCGCGTTGGCGACGCCGAGGCAATGATCGCTCGCTGCGAGGCGCGCATTGTCATGCAGCGCGTCCGCTAGGTCTTGGTAGTGGTGGAGGTCCTGACGATCCGCGCCGTGGAGCGACAGCGTGCGATCGCCGGGATCGGCTGGCGTGCGCGACGTCACGCGCACATGCCGAATGGCAAACGCGGCGAGCGCTTCTTCGCGATGTTGGCGCAGCAGCGCGTCTTGATTGCAGTCCTGCAGCAGCAGGTCAAACAGCCGATTGCCTTCGTCCGCGTCAAACCCGTCGGCAAACGCGAGCGTCGCGACTTCGCGCGCGGAGCATGCGCGCAACAGCGCGCGAGCCTGCAGGCTCGGCGTCAACAGCGGCTCGCCGTCGTGGCAGATGGCGTCGTTGTCGAACTGCAGCGCGAACGGCATCTCGACGCCTTCGTGCGCGGCCTTCTGCAGCGCTGCGCAGAACATCGACAGCGCGCGCATCGTGTGCGCGCTGTCGCGGCCGTGCGCGATGCGGCAGCGCGCCGCGTCGACGAACGACTGCGCGCATTCGAGCGCCGCGTCTTGGCGCAGTTCGCGTTGCGACGAGCCGCTCACGATGCGTCGTCCTCGTCGTTGCTCACCGGAGCATTCGCGCTCCGTTCCGAAGCGCTTGCGCCGCCTTGCGCGCAACGCGCGGCCGCGTCGCCGATGCGCTCGCACAGTTGCCTCAGCATCGACTGCTGCTCATCCATCGCATCGCCATCCCCGTCGAGGCGATCGCCTTCGTTACCGGCGCCACGCAGGATTGCAGCCAGGCTGTCTGCGATTGCCCGCGCTGCGTCGTCGATCGTCTGCGCGTCTGCTGCGTTCTGCTTCGCAAGCAGCTCTTGCGCGCGTTGCTGCGGCTTGCCGACCGATCGTGCGGCCGCCTCGGCCAGGATCCCGGCAAACTCCGTCGCCGACTGCTCGTCGAGTCGCGGCGTCTCGGTCTTCGCGAACTCGCCGTGCAGCGCCGCCATCAACAGCGCCGTCAGTTCGTGTGCATGCACCTTCTCGAGTCGCTGTTCGCCATCGGTGGGCAGCGCGCGCGGCGCGTCCCATTCGAGCAGCTTTTGGAAGATCCCTTCGGTCGCCGCGCACAGCCGCGCTTCGAGCATCGCGTCGTTCGCATCGAACATCGCGCTCGGCAGCGACGTGGAACGCTTCAACTGCGTCTGCAGGTCGAGCCGGTGCCGCGCGATGGCGGCCTCGAAGTGCTCGGCGTCGGTGCGGTGGTGTTTCGTGTCCACGATCGGGCAGGGTGCGCTGCGACTCTGTGCGCCTTTCCCGGGCGCGGCCATTGGTATCGGCAGGAGCGCGTGCCATGCGTGAGCGCGCGTGCGCGCCCGGTCGCATCGGGCTCGCGGCCGGCGTATGGTCCTCGCCCCCAAACCCCACGCCCGAGCCCATGGAACGCATCGCCATCACGTCCGCCGTCCGCACCCCGATCGCCAAGTTCATGGGCGCGCTGTCGTCCCTGTCCGCCGTCGACCTCGGCGCGCATGCGGTGAAGGCCGCGCTCGAGAAGTGCGGAGTTGCTCCGACCGACGTGGAGGAAGTGTTCATGGGGCAGGCGCGCCAACTCGGCTCCGGTCCCAATCCCGCGCGTCAGGTCGCGGTCGCGGCGGGCTGCGGCGACGGCGCCGTTGCGACGACGGTCAACAAGGCGTGTGGCTCGAGCCTGAAAGCGTTCGACTTCGCGCGCGCGGCCTTGCTGCTCGAAGGCAAGAAGGTCGTCGTCGTCGGCGGCATGGAGAGCATGACGAACATCCCGTTCTTGCTGCCGCAGTATCGCCAGGGCTATCGCCTCGGCCACCAGCCTGTGCTCGACGGCAACTATCAGGACGGCTTCACCTGCGGCATCCTCAAGGAGCCGATGGGGATGACGGCGGAGTATCTCGCGCAGGACTACGCGATCACGCGCGAGCAGCAGGACGAATACGCGCTGCAG
>CAIYFF010000011.1 GCA_903925435.1 uncultured Planctomycetota bacterium
AGCAATCGCACTTCGCCGAAGTTGGCTGAGAGTTGGCCGCGGTCTTGCCACGTCGAGAGGTACTCGGAGCGAACATCGTTGACGATCTGCGTGTGCACGAGCGAACGCAGCGTCGTCGATCCAGCGCTCGGCGCCGTGTCGTGGATGAAGGTCGAAGTGCCCGCGCCGCCGCCGGCGTTCGTGTGCAGCGCCACATATGCGTCGGCGGTTCGCCACTCCGCGAAGCGCGGCCTGCAACCGACGTCATCGTCGTTGTCCTCGCCGGTGGCGATGCTGTCCCACACCGTGCTCGGCGCGCCGTTGTATTGCGCCCAGTAGCGCGAGGCTTCGCGCCATCGCGCTTGGCCGCTCGTTCCTGCGCCGCGCGCGATCGTGCCATTGCCTGCGCCGATGCGAACCGCGTCGGCGATGACCACCGAGCCCGTCGGGCCGAGGTTGTCGAGGGTCACCTGTGCTGGCAGCGCAGTCGAGAATGCGTAATCGCCGAGCCAGACCCACGTGCGATCGTCGATGCGCTGGTCGACTTCATGCACCGTGGCTCCGCCGGTGTGGTGCACGGTGTAGCGAGCGGCGCCGCTGCGGTTGGATCCCGCGCGGAAGTAGACGTAGACGGGATAGATGCCGTCGCGTGGCACGGACAGCGTCCACGTTGCGGATGCGGTGGCTGTCGAGGACGAGGTTCCCGTCGAGGTCGCGAAGCGATACCCGAGGCCTGCGTAGCCCAAGGACACCGAGGTGGTCCAGCCACCGGTTTCGGCATAGACCGGCGACCCTTGCTCGTTGTCGCCGATCGTCTCGGCCGTGATCTCGCCGTGTTCTCTGCACAGCACGATCTCCGCGCCCATGTTGAGCAACATCGGGATCACGAAGTCGTTGCAGATCTCGGCGCAGTGGATGTCTTCGACCGTGCCGTCGATCACGCCGCGCTGCGTCGTCCAACCGAGCGTGCTGTGCCAGTAGTAACCGTGACCAGGCGCCACTGCGATTCGCAGTCCTGACAGCCCGCCGGTCTGGCCCACGACGCGCGCCTGCGGCGCTTGCGGTTGGTTCGCAGTTCCCGTCGTCGTTGCCACGCGAGAATGGATGCGCTCCGACAGGTCGCGTTCCTCGCCTTGGCTGCGGATGCGAATGTGGACTGCGTCGAACGCGATGCCGTTCTGGTTTGCGGTGCCAAATGCCGTCTTCGTGATCTGCTCGATCGCTTGCTCGATCCGTCCCATCGCCGCAGCGAGCAGCAGTGGTTCGTCGAACACGAGCGTGAGCGCAGTGCCCTCGGTGCGCGCCTCGACGAGCCGCGTGCCCGCCGGCACTGCGCTCTCCAAGCCTTGCGCTCGTTCGCCTGCGCTCGGGCCTGCGCACAGTCGTTCGATCGCAGCGCGCACCGAGGTGTCGATCGGTTGCGCTTGCACGAGGTCGCCGCGTCGCAGCCACAACGCTCCTTGGGCGGGCAGCGCACACAGCAAGGCAGCGCACGCAAGGCCAAGACGGAGGCACGTGGCGATCGTGGAGTCGGGGGTCCGCATCGTCCCCTCATGCTACCGGCAGAGGATGGATCGAGGGCGCCTTGGTCGCGCGCGGCGGGCGCCGAATGCGGTCCCCCGTGGAGGACGGAACGCGCGACGCCGCGGGCTCAGTAGTGCAAGAACCGTCGCACCGACGGCCACCACGTGTCCGGCGCGTTCGCGTGCTCGTCGAGTTGCGTCCACGGGCCCGCATTCTCGATCCACTGCCGCGTCGTCGCGTTGCCGCAGAGGATGTCGATCGGCATCAGTTCCTTCTCGTACTCGTAGGGCGGGTCGCGCCACTGCGATTCCTGCGGCCACAGCTCTTGCACCGCGCGCAGCAACGCGAGCGTCGTGCGGTAGGGCCGGAAGGTGCGCGCATCCGTTGGGTGGACCCAAAGCCCTTTGCATGCCTCGCCGCAGAACTTGTGGAACGTCGGCTCGAACTCGATCGGGCGCAGAGCCACGCCGTGCAGCGCGCGCGGCGCGAGCAGCGGCAGCAGTTGCCACGGATCGAGGAACGGCGCGCCCCATTGCTCGAACGGCGTCGTGGTGCCGCGGCCCTCGGACAGGTTGGTGCCTTCGAGCAGCACTTGGCCTGGGTAGACGAGCACGCCTTCGTAGCGCGGCAGGTTGGGCGACGGCGGGATCCATGCGCGACCCGTGTCCGGCCACAGCATCGAACGGTTCCAGCCGCGCATCGGCTGCACGTGCACGTCGGCGCCGATGCCGAGCAAGTCGTTGCAGCACCGCGCGAGTTCGCCGAGCGTGAGACCGTGACGCATCGGGATCGGCGCCAGCCCGACGAAGCTCGCAAATGAGCGGTCGAGCAGCGGACCTTCGGCGACTTCGCCGCCGATCGGATTGGGGCGATCGAGCACGAGCACTGGGATGCCCTTCTGTGCGCATGCCTCCATGCAATGCACGACGGTCCAGATCCAGGTGTAGACGCGCGTGCCGACGTCCTGCAGGTCGATGACGAACAGGTCGAGCCCGTCGAGCATCTGTTGCGTCGGCCGTCGCGTCTCCGAGTAGAGGCTGTGCACGCGGACGGAGAGGCGCGGGTGCACGCCGTGCGCCGTCTCGATCATGTTGTCCTGCTGCGCCGACCAGAGGCCGTGCTGCGGCGAGAACAACGCCTTCAACTTGCCGGGGAACCGCGCGTGCATCAGGTCCGCGGCGTGGCGGAACTGATCGTCGACCGAGGCTTGGTTGCAGAGCAGGCCAAAGCCGCGGCTGTCGCGGATTGCTTGCGGCGCTTCGTCGAGCGCCGCTTCGAGTCCGATCGTGACCTTCATGGGTAGATCAAGAATGGCTTCTGCCGCATGCGGAACACGTCGAGGTCCTTGCGCCACAGCTCTTGGATCGCTGCCGCGTCCTTGCCTTGCTCCAAGGCTTCCATGGAAGCCGCGTGCTTCCACAGCCAGTTGAGCTTCTCACGGTTCCAGTCCTTGCCATGCAGGTCGCGCAGGGCGCACGCGAGCGCCACGCCCAGGCTGACTGGCTCGAACGCATCCCAGTCGGTGATCGCGATCTGCACGCCTTGGCACTCCTTGTCGGCGAACTTGCTCGCGTTCGGCGTGAATCGGATCGGCACGAACGCCGCGCCCTTCACGGACTGGGCTCGCAGATGCGCTGCGAGTTTCACACCGTCGCACCACGGCGCGCCGATGCGTTCGAATGGGGTGTCAGTGCCGCGGCCGACCGACAGGTTGGTGCCTTCGAGCAAGCCGACGCCGGGATACAGCAGCGCTTGCGTCAGGCAACGCATGTTGGGGGACGGATCGGTCCACAGCAGGCCAGTGCGATCGAAGCGATCGCCGCGGCTCCAGCCTTCGCACGCAACGACAGTCGCGTCGCAACGGATGCCGCGCTCGCCAAGGAACATGCGCATCAGTTCGCCTGCGGTCATGCCGTGGCGCAACGGGATGCGATGCCAGCCGACGAACGACTCCTGGTCCTTGTCGAGCAGTGGGCCCGCGATGTCTTTGCCGCCGATCGGATTGGGGCGGTCGAGCACGACAAACGCGATGCCGTGCTCGGCTGCGGCCTCGAGGCAGTTCCCCATCGTCGAGACGTAGGTGTAGAAGCGGCAGCCGATGTCCTGGATGTCGAACACGAGCGCGTCGATGCCATTCAGCATCGCTTTGCTCGGCTTGCGCGTCTCGCCGTAGAGCGACCAGATCGGCAGGCCCGTAGCCTCGTCCTTGCCGTGTGCGATGCCTTCGCGATCGAGCTTGCCCTGCAGCCCGTGCTCGGGTGAGAAGATCGCCGCCAGTTGCACGCCCTCGAGGCTTTTCAGGACGTCGATGGTGCGGCGGCCGTCGCGCGCAAGTCCGGTGTGGTTCGTGATGACACCGATGCGCTTGCCTTGCAGTTGCTTTGCGCCATCGCGCGCGAGCACGTCGATGCCGCAGAGCACGGGCTGTTGCGCCACGAGGAGCGCATGGAAGCAGGCGACGAACAGGCTGATGGCGATGCGTTTCATGCGCGGCGGGGCACTACGTAGGAAGCGATGAGGCCAGCGCAGAAGGTGGTCGCGCTGCCGACGAGGCCATACCAGGGCCACGCGAGTTTCGAAGGATCTGCAAGTCCGCCGGGCAGGCCGAACTTGAGCGCGCAATCGACGGCGAGGCCGCAAGCGAGGCCGAACACTGCGTGGCCCTGACCTGCGCGCACCGTCGCGATGCCAAGCGCGTAGACGCCGAGCAGGATGCCGGTGGTGAACGACGCGATGCCGAGCACTTGTCCGACGATTGCGCCGCCGCCGAGGCCGCTGCAGCCGACGGCGACTTGGAGTGCGCCGAACAACAACGTCGCACCCTTGGCGTAGGCGAGTCCCGAGGGATGGTCTGCGGTGCGCCCCTGCATCGGCAACACGATGTCGTTGACGAGCGCGCTCGCCGACGAGTTGAGCGAGCTGCTCAGCGTCGACATCGCCGCGGAGAACACGGCCCCGAGCACGATGCCGAGCACGCCGGTTGGCGTGTGCTTGACGATGAAGTCGAGGAACACCTCATCGCTCTTCGTGAACGCGTCTGCGGGCGGGTGCTGCGCATAGAACGCGGCGAGCCCCATGCCGAGCACGAGGAAGAACGCGAACTGAAAGAGCACGACGATGCCCGAGGTCGACAACGCGAGCGCCGCTTCGCGCTGCGACTTCGCCGCGAGGTAACGCTGCACGATCAGTTGGTCGACGCCGTGGCTGCCAAACGACAGCACGGCGCCGCCGAGCAAGCCGGCGAAGAACGTGTATTCGTTGTCGAGCGCGTAGGAGAAGTCGAACACGCGCGAGCGTTCGGGCTTCTGGATCTCTGCGACCAACGTGTCCATTCCGTCGGGCAAGCCTTGCAGCAAGACGATCAGCGCGATGGCAGCTCCCGCCATGTAGACGACGAACTGGATCACGTCGGTCCACACGACGGCCTTCATGCCGCCGAAGTAGGTGTAGACGAGCGTGATGAGGCCCATCCCGACCACGGCCTCGGGCAGGCTGAGTGGCAGCAAGGCCTGCAGCACGAGCGCCGTGAGATACAGCCGCAGTCCATCTGCGAGCGTGCGCGTCACGAGGAACAGCAGGCTTGCGATCTTGCGCACCGCGCCGCCAAAGCGCACGGATAGCACTTGGTAGGCGGTCATTACCTCGCCGCGGAAGTAGAGCGGCAGCAGGATGCGCACCACCGCGGCGCGGCCGATCAGGTAGCCCAGCGGCAACTGCAGGAAGCGGAAATCGCCGGTCGTGCCCGGAAGCCCGCCGCCGTAGGCGATGCCCGGCGTCGACAGGAACGTCACTGTGCTCGTCTCGGTCGCAACGATCGACAGCAGCAAAGCCCACCAAGGCAGGTCGCGCGCGCCGAGCAAGTAGTCCTTTGTGCCCTGCGTGCCGCGGCCGACCCATAAGCCGACTGCGACCATCAGGACGAGGTATGCGATGAGGATCGCGAGGTCGAGGAAGCCGATCGTCACGCGCGTTCTATACTCCCGGCCTCGCCGATGACCAAGATCGACCTCGACCGCATCCCTACGGAGCAACGGAACCCGCGCACGCTCGAACTCGATGCGATGCCGACTCTGGACCTGCTCACCGTCATGAACGACGAAGACCGCGCGTGCGCGTTGGCGGTGCAGCAGGCGCTGCCGCAGATCGCCAATGCCGTCGATGCGATTGCGGCGCGCATGAAGCAGGGCGGTCGGTTGCTCTACTTCGGCGCGGGCACCTCGGGGCGCCTTGGCGTGCTCGACGCGGTGGAGTGCGAGCCCACGTTCTCGTCCAAGCCCGGCGAAGTGGTGGGCGTCATCGCCGGCGGATTGGGCGCGATGATGCGCGCAGTCGAAGGCGCGGAGGACGACGTCGGGCTCGGCAAGAAGGACGTGCAGGAGCTCGCGGTCACGGCACGCGATTGCGTGGTCGGCATCGCCGCGTCGGGGCGCACGCCGTATGTGCTCGGCGCGCTGGACGAGGCCAAGGCGCGTGGCGCGCTGCGCATCGCAGTCGCATGCGCCAAGGGCAGCGCGATCGCCGCCGCTGCGGAGATCGCGATCGAAGTGGTGACCGGGCCGGAAGTGCTCACCGGCAGCACTCGGCTCAAGGCGGGCACTGCGACGAAGCTCGTGCTCAACATGCTCAGCACCGGCGCGTTCGTGCGGCGCAACAAGGTCTACGGCAACCTGATGGTGGACGTGCAGGCGACCAACTTGAAGCTGGTCGAACGCATGGTGCGCATCGTTGCGACCGCGACGGGCAAGCCGCATGAGGACGCGCGCCTTGCGCTCGCGAACTGCGGCAACGAAGCGAAGACGGCGATCGTCGCGCTGCGTTGTGGCGTGGATGCCGCGGTCGCGCGCGAGCGCATTGCGCAATGCGATGGCAGCGTGCGCGAGGCACTGGAGCGGTTGTCGTGATGAATGCGTCCGTTCCGAGCGCGCAGGAATCGTTGGCGCAGGTTGCAGAGCCGCGCACCAAAGGTGGTGCAGCGAGGTGGACCGGGCTCGACGCGCTGCGCGGCATCGCGATCGGATCGATGATCCTCGTCAACAATCCGGGCGAGTGGGGCAAGGTCTACGCGCCGCTGCTGCACGCCAAGTGGCACGGCTGCACGTTCACGGATCTCGTGTTCCCGACGTTCTTGTTCTGCGCCGGCGCGTCGATCGTGCCCGCGTTGCAGTCGTCGCTGGATCGCGGTCGTTCGCGCAGCGAGCTTGCTGCGCGCGCATTCCGTCGCTGCGTGTCGCTCGTGCTGCTCGGGTTGTTCGTCGCGAGCTTCCCGGTGTTGACGTTCGAGGACGGCAAAGGCCTCTTCGACCGCGTGTGGAACGTGCGCATCCCCGGCGTGCTGCAGCGCATCGGTGTGTGCTACTTCGCCGCGGCGCTCGCGTTCTTGTTCTGCTCGCTGCGCGGCCAGCGCGCGTTGCTCAGCGCTTGCCTCGTCGGCTACTGGCCGCTGCTCGCGCTCACGCACACGCCAGACGGCGGCGCGCCGGATCTCGCGACGGAAGGCGATCACCTCGCCGGCTTCCTCGATCGCGCGGTGTTCGGCTCGCACACGTGGATGGGCAAGGTCTATGACCCAGAAGGGCTGCTCAGCACGATCCCGGCGATCGGCACGGCGTTGCTCGGCATGGAATGCGGGCGCGTGCTCGCATCGCCGCGGCCGCGCGAGGACGCCGTGCGTTCCTTGTTGCTGCTCGGCGCATCGTGGATGGCGATCGGCGCGGTGTGGGGGTGGTTCTTTCCGATCAACAAGGCGCTGTGGACGAGCAGCTACTCGATGTGGACGGCAGGCATCGCGGCGTCGGGCCTCGGCCTCTGCGTGCATGCATTCGAGGTCAAGGGATGGTCGCGCCTTGCGCATCCACTGCTGGTCTATGGCCGCAATGCGTTGCTCGTCTTCGTCGGCAGCGCCGTGCTTGCGCGCACGCTCGGAAGGCTCTGGGTTGTCGACGAGGGGCCGCCGGTCGTGTTTGCGCAGAAGTGGATCTACGCGAACGCATTCCAGAGTTGGCTCGAGCCGCACATGGCGTCGCTCGGGTTTGCGCTCGCATGGGTCGCATGCTGGTACGTCGTGCTCGCGGTGCTCTACCGCCGCGGCATCATCTGGCGCGTTTGACCGCAACCGCAACCGCAACCGCAAACGCACACGTTGCTGCGACCGCTTGCGACGAACGCTCTCCTTCTGCACATTCTAGAAATGCCCTCTGCTTCGCCTGAAGTCCGCATCTTCGACCGCCGTTCCGAGGCGGAAGACGCAGCGCTCCAAGAGCTTCGCCTGCTCGCGCAGCGCAACGATTTGCCGCTGGTGTCGTTCGCGACCGGCGCGACCTACACGGGCATGCTGCAGAAGCTGCACGCCGAGGTTGCCGCAGGTCGCTTTGCGTTGTCCCTGCTGCGCGCGACGCACCTGGACGAATACGAAGGTCTTGCGCCCAAGCAGTTCGGGAGCATGGTCCACGAACTGTGCGAGGCGTGCCCAAGCCTGCTGGCGATGGTCGACAACGGCACGTTCACGCCGGTGCCGCATGTCGCGGACGATCGCGTCGCGGCGCAGCACGAGCAGAAGCTCGCGCAGATGGGCGGCGTGCAGTTGCAGTTCCTTGGCATCGGCCGCAACGGGCACCTCGCGTTCCATGAGCCGGGCGTGCCGTTCGACAAGGGCTACCACGTGGCGCACCTGTCGGAGACGACTCGGAAGGACGCGGTGGCTCGCTTCGGCTCGACGCCGGTGCCGCATCGCGCCGTCACGGCGGGCATCGCGACGATTCTGCGCGGCAAGCGCATCGTGATGAGCGCATTCGGCAAGGGGAAGGCGGACGCGGTGTTCGGCATGCTGCGCGGCGACCTGTCGACGTCCTGCCCCGCATCGGCGTTGCGCAATCACGGCAACGTGCTCGTGCTGCTCGATCGCGACGCGGCCTCCAAGCTGTAGTCACGGCACGCGCGCTGGCGCGATCGTTGCTCGTGCGGCAGCATCCGCGCATGCGATTGCTTCTTCGCGTCGTCCGTCGTCCCGTCTGTCTGCTCGGCTTGCTTGCGGCGTGTGGAGCCCCGCAAGAACGCACCGCGCCGCCGCTCACCGTGGCGAGGGAGCCCGCTGCGGTGGAATCGCTGCGCGGGCACGCGGCAGTGTTCGCGGCAATGTCGAACGAGGAGAAGGCGGGCCAGTTGTTCGTGAGCTGGATCCGCGCGGACGCCGACGACAAGGAACGCGCGCGCATCGCTTCGTTCGTCAAGGACGTCGGCCTCGGCGGCGTGATCCTCAGCATCGGATCCGTCGAGCAGGCTGCATCGGTCGTGGAGCAGATGCAGGCGAACGCGAAGACGCCGCTACTCGTCGCCGGCGACTTCGAAGCAGGCGTCGCATTCCGCCTGACCGGGGCCACGCAGATGGGCAACCAGATGTTGGTCGGCGCGAGCGGGCTCGAACGTCTGTCGCGCGCGATGGGCCGCGTCACCGGCGAAGAAGCCCGCGCGCTCGGTGCGCCGTGGGTGCTCGCGCCGGTGCTCGACGTGAACAGCAACCCGAACAACCCGATCATCAACGTGCGGTCGTTCGGCGAGGACCAGGAGTTCGTCGCGCGCATGGGCGCTGCGTTCGTCGAAGGCGTGGAACGCGACGCCTCGGCGCTCGCGTGCGGCAAGCACGTCCCGGGTCACGGCGACGTGGACACGGACTCGCACCT
>CAIYFF010000012.1 GCA_903925435.1 uncultured Planctomycetota bacterium
CTCTGGCCGCCCGATCGATCTGTCGACGGCGCACTGGCTGCGTTTCTGCGATGTTCCCGAGGGCACTCCTCCCGAGAAGCATCTGCAGAAGGCGTTCGGTGAGGTGAAGGACGGCAATCGCATCGAGCTCACGTGCGAGAACGTGCGGCGCATCCGCGTGCTGCTGCATCCGCGCATGGTCGACTTCGCGGCGCCGGTGACCATCGTCGCCAACGGCAAGGTCGCGTTCGAAGGCCCAGCAAAGCCGGATCTCGCTTCGATGCTGCGGCTCGTGCGTGAGTTTTCCGATCGTGGTCGCGTGTTCTGGGCCGCGGTCGAGATCCAGGTCGAAGGCGATCGCGAAGTGCCCGAGCCGCGACTCGACTGAGGCTCTCTGCGCGATTGCGCCAACGCAGTGGATGCGCGATGGCCCGATGCGGGCGAGCACTCCTCAGCGAGGCAGCGTGGCGGGCTCCTTCCCCTGCGCGCACACGCACACAGCAGCAGCGAGGCACTGTGCGCGGATCTACTCCCGACCGCATGCGTGCAGACCACCCGATTCCGGCTCGTGGTCTATGCTCAGGGCCTCTCACACACTTTCAGCCTCTCATGCGCACAGCCCTTCTCTCCACGCTCGCGTTCACTCTCGCCGCGGCCACAGCTCCTGCCCAAATCGGGCTGCAGCTGACGACGGGTGTCGATGGGGGCATCGTCATTCCCGCGGATCCATTGCTCGTGCCGCCGACTGGCATCACGGTCGAGGCGTGGATCACGTTCAATGACAGCACGATCCCTCTGAATGGCCTGTTCTATTGGCCGACGATCGTTCGCCAGAACATCCAGAACGGCCAAGAGGTCTACAACCTGCGCGTCAGCTCAGGCAACACGGGTGCGCGTTCGCTGCAATGGACTGTGCGCGTGAACGGGCAACTGCAGAGCGTGAGCTACGTGTTCGCGGCAGGCGAGTTTGTGCCATGGACGCACGTTGCGGCGACCTATGACGGCCAGAACTTGCGCATCTACAAGAACGGCGCGCAAGTCGCAGCGCGCACGCTGACGACCACAGCCGAGTTGGTCTACAGCGGCGACGTGCTGCGCATCGGCAACGGCGATCCTGTGGCGCCCGGCCGCGAAACCTGGAACGGGATGATCGACGAACTGCGCATCTGGCCCGTTGCGCGCACTGCAGGCGAGATCCTGTCGACCAAGAACCAGTCGCTCGGCGCGCTGCCAGGCAAGCTGCTCAACTTCACGCTCGACGGATTCGAGATCGACATCTCGTCGGGGCTCATCGGTGCGACCTTTGGCACGACGGCATATGCGGCCGGCGCGCCGCTTGCGCAACTTGTGTCGACCTCGGTCAGTTCGTTTGGCCAGAGCACGACGACCTGCGGTCGTTCGATCGACGCGCTGGTCGCAAGCGTGCCGTCGATCGGCAACGCGGACTTCGCGATCTGGGCAGCGCGCGGCCCGCGGCCTGCGCAGTCGGGCGTCGGTCTGCTGTTTGGCGCCGTCGCGCAGGCGCAGCCAGGCCTGCCGCCTGCACTCGGCGTCAACGTTGCGTTCGACCTCAACTCGGTCGTCTACCAAGTCGCAATCCTTGGGCCGACGACGCTGCTCGGGAATGCGCGGTGGCCGCTGCCACTGCCCAATGACCCTGCGTTCCCCGGCGCCACGCTCTACTTCCAGTGGGCGTTCCTCGACTCGGTGTGCGGGCCACAGGGCATCACGGCGAGCGATGGGTTGCAGGTCACGCTGCAGTGATGATCGTGTGGCGAGAGTGACGTAAGTGGTCTTGGAGAAGGGGGCTTAGAGCCAGATTGCCAACAGCGTCGCCACATTCCTAGTTTAGACCGAATCCAAAAACAGGGAGAGTCGAACAGCGTGCCGTGACTGGCGTCGGCACCGGAGCCGGCCCTCTCCATCCTACGCAAGACCGAATGCGCTCCCGTTCTCTGCCGGTCTGTCCCTGCCCGCGGCCCCACCGACTCGTTGCGGCGCGCGTGCGGACTCGGTGGCAGGGACGCGGGCGGCATTGGCGGCTCTGCTCGATGCGATGGCGTCTCCATGCGGCTGGCAGCGATTCCTCCACCAACTGACCACAACAGAGGTTGCTCATGTCCCTGAACGTTTCTCCTACGTCGTTGCCGTTCGACCATCTCTGCGATCGGTCCTCGTCCCGTCTGCGACTTCGCAGTGCGTTCCTGTCTGCGCTCGTTGCGGCGCTGGTTGCGACAGGCTGCGCGTCGTCCGGCCAAGGCCGGGCGGCGGGGGACGTCGATGCAGCGTCCGGCGGCAAGTGCCCGATTACCGGCATGGGCCAGGGTGCGGATTCGGTCCTTCGGCCCACTGCGCAGGGCGCCATGGGTAACGGCGATTGGTGGCCCGAGCAGCTGAATCTCGGGATCCTCCACCAAAACCACCCAGCCGCGAACCCGTTGGGGGCTCGCTTCGACTACCGCGCGGCATTCGCAGCGGTCGATCTCGCTGCGCTCAAGAAGGAGATCGCGACGATGCTGACCCAGTCGCAAGACTGGTGGCCCGCGGACTACGGCAACTATGGCCCGCTGTTCATTCGCCTCGCTTGGCACAGTGCTGGCACCTATCGCACTGCGGATGGACGCGGTGGCGCTGCGGACGGCACGATCCGCTTTGCGCCGCTCAACAGTTGGCCGGACAACGGCAACCTCGACAAGGCGCGCCGACTGCTGTGGCCAATCAAGAAGAAGTATGGCCGCAACGTTTCTTGGGCCGACCTCATGATCCTGACCGGCAATGTCGCGCTCGAGGAGATGGGCTTTGCGACGCTCGGCTTCGCTGGCGGGCGAGAAGACGTGTTTGAACCGCAGACCGACGTGTTCTGGGGTCCTGAGAGCGAGTGGCTCGGCGACAAGCGGCACGGCGACGAACGATTGCTCGCCCATCCGCTCGCGGCGTCGCAAATGGGGCTCATCTACGTGAACCCGGAAGGGCCAAACGGCGTGCCGGATCCAGTGGCCGCCGCGCGCGATATCCGCACGACGTTCTCGCGCATGGCGATGAACGACGAAGAGACCGTTGCGTTGATTGCGGGCGGCCACACGCTCGGCAAGGCGCACGGCGCTGCGGATCCAAAGCAGCACGTTGGCCGCGAGCCGGAGGGCGCGCCGATCGAGCAGCAAGGACTCGGTTGGAAGAACTCGTTCGGATCAGGCAGCGGCAAGCACACGATCACGAGCGGCCTTGAAGGCGCTTGGACCAACACGCCGGTGCAGTGGTCGCAGGGCTACTTCAAGAACCTGTTCCGCTACGAGTGGGAGTTGACCAAGAGCCCCGCAGGCGCGCAGCAGTGGCGTCCAAAGGGTGGTGCAGGCAAGGACGTGCCCGACGCGCACGACCCTTCGCTCCAGCACCAGCCGATGATGCTGACGACGGACCTCGCGCTGATCATGGATCCTGCCTATCGCAAGATCTCGGAGCGCTTCCGCCAGGACCCAGATGCCTTCAACGCCGCGTTTGCGAGCGCTTGGTACAAGCTCACGCATCGCGATATGGGCCCGCGCTCCCGACTGCTCGGCAGCGAGGTTGCGCCGGAACAGTCGTGGCAGGATCCACTGCCCGCGGTCGCGCACGAACTGGTGGGCGAGCAAGACGTCGCCGAACTGAAGCGCATGGCGCTCGCATCTGGCCTGTCGGTCGACCAACTCGTCTCGACGGCATGGGCCTCCGCATCGACGTTCCGCGGGTCCGATTTGCGCGGCGGTGCGAACGGCGCGCGCATTCGGCTTGCGCCGCAGAAAGACTGGGCTGTGAACGAGCCGCAGGAGTTGTCGATGGTGCTCGCGAAGCTCGAACGCGTGCAGAAGGACTTCCACGCGGCGCAGCAAGGAGCAAAGCGCATCTCCATGGCCGACCTTGTCGTCCTCGCGGGCTGCGCCGGCATTGAAGAGGCTTGCCGCCGCGCTGGCCGCGACGTGCGTGTGCCGTTCACGCCAGGTCGTGTCGATGCGACCCAGGCCATGACCGATGTCGCGTCCTTTGCCGTGCTGGAGCCGATGGCCGACGGCTTCCGCAACTATGCGGGGACGACGGATCGGCCTGCCGCCGAGATGCTCGTCGATCGAGCGCAGTTGCTGACCTTGAGCGCGCCGCAGATGGCGGTGCTCGTGGCTGGTTTGCGCGTCATTGGCGCCAACCACGGCGACTCGGCAGACGGGGTGTTGACCTCGCAGAAGGGTGCGCTGACCAATGATTACTTCGTGAGCCTGCTCGACATGGGCACGGTCTGGCAGAAGTCGGATGGCGCAGCGGATCGCTATGTAGGCATGGATCGCAAGACCGGCCAGAAGAAGTGGACCGCGACGTCTGTCGATCTCGCCTTTGGCGCAAACTCGCAGCTGCGCGCGATCGCGGAGGTCTATGCCAGCGACGACGCCAAGGATCAGTTCGTCGAGGACTTCATCTTCGCATGGACCAAGGTCATGAACCTCGACCGGTTCGACCTCGCGTCGCGCGCCCGTATGTGAGGCTCGCGCGTCACCGGCATGTGCCCGGCAGGCACACGACAAACTCAGCGCCGCCGTGTTGGCCATTGTGGGCAAACACGCGGCCGCCGCAGCCAGTCACGATTGCGTAGACCGTCGAGAGCCCTAGCCCCGTCCCGCCCTTGTCGGCCTTGGTCGTGAAGAACGGCTCGAAAATGCGGCCGTGGAGTTCTTCGGGGATTCCGATGCCGGTGTCCGTGACGCGCAATCGCACAAACACGCCTGCAGCCAGGTCGATATCGGCCGCAGGCGCATCCGTCGTGTCGATCGTGTCGACTTCGATGCGCACGGTTCCGCCAGCAGGCATCGCATCGCGCGCGTTGACCACGAGGTTGAGCAGGATTTGCTCTACCTGCACGGGATCGATTCGCACCTGCGGCGTGCCCTCGGCGCAGCGGATGTCCATGCGGCAACCGCTGCCGACCGCTTGCCGCAGCAAGGGCGCGATGCGTTCTACTGCTTGCCGAACGTCGACATCGACCGGCGTGCCAAGGCGTTGCCGGCTGAACTCCAAAAGGCGGCGCGTAAGCCTCTGTCCTTGCGCGAGCGCAGTGTCTGCGACCTCCGCATAGGACAGGAATCCCGAC
>CAIYFF010000013.1 GCA_903925435.1 uncultured Planctomycetota bacterium
CAGGGCAAGACGTTCTTGGACTTCTTCGCCGGCGGACACCGTGGCTTTGGCCACAAGCGCCGCGGGCGTCGCAGCAGCGACGGCGCGATCGCGGGCGACTGAGTCTTCTCGGCGACTGAGGGTCTTCGCGGGCGACCTGCGCTTCGGCAACTGGGGCTTCGTCGACTGAGGTTTCGCCGCGCGGTCGCAGCGACGAGTTGCCTGTCGCATCGACGACCTGCGCTACCAGGCCCGCGCGTCAGCCGCGCGGATGGAAGCGAGCATGCGTCTTGCGCAGTCGCTCCGCGTCCACGTGCGTGTAGACCTGCGTCGTGGCCAGCGACGCATGGCCCAGCATCTCCTGCACCGAGCGCAGGTCGGCGCCGCCGCTCACCAAGTGCGTCGCAAACGAGTGCCGCAGCGCGTGGGGGGAGCAAGCCGCGTCGATGCCTGCGCGTTCGCATGCAGCGCGCACGACTTGCCAGATGCGAACGCGGTCGAGCGGGCGCCCGGTCCGCGACAAGAACAGCACGTCGCCGGGATCCTTCGCCGCGCGACTGCGCAGCAGCGGTCGCGCGGTTGCGCGGTAGGCGGCAATGCGCGCGAGCGCCTCGTCGCTGATCGGCACGAGCCGCTCTTTGTTGCCTTTGCCGAACGCGCGCAGAAGTCGTCTGTCTTCGAGGATGCTCGTCGCACGCAGGCCGCACGCTTCGCTGACGCGGCAACCGGTGGCGTAGAGCACGTGCAGGATCGCGCGGTCGCGGACTGCGAGCGGGTCGTCGCCCTCGACCGCGAGCAGCAGCGCCTCGACGTTCTTCTTCGACAGAGCTTTCGGCAGCTTCTGCTCGAGTCGCGGCCCGAGCAGCCCGGTGGCGATGTCTTCGTCGCAGAGGCCTTCCGCGTGGAGGAAGCGATAGAAGCCGCGAATCGCGGCCGCCGCGCGTGCGACCGACGCTGGCGCTGCGGACTCCGCGAGTTCGCGCAGGTGGTCGGCGATGCGCTGGCGGATCGGCAGGTCCTGCGCTCCTTCCAACAATCGATCGACGTCGCGCCGGTAGGCCTCGACGGTGTGCGGCGACACCTGCAACTCGGCCCCGAGGTAGACGAGGAAGTCGGCGAGGAGCTGCTGGGGGCGCAGGGACATGAAGGATCGGGCAAGGCGTCGAACTGCGACGCACAACCCGCGATGCCACAGTAGGCGGCCAGGAGCCATGGCGCGAGCAACGTCAGACCGCGGCCAAAACCCGAGCTGTGTCCGCGCTTGACCGCCCCATGGGGCGAGCCTACCTTCCCCGCCCCCAAACTGGGCTGCACCCGCGGTCCTGGTGGGGTTCTCGGCGTTTTCCCTCACGATCTGACCTTCCGAGTCCTGCGACATGTCCAAGCCGACCAAGACGGAATTGACCAAGTATCGCGCGCTGCTGGAGCGCCAGCTCGCATCGTTGCGCGGCGACGTCGGTTCGATGCGTGACGAGGCGCTGCGCGCCTCCGACCAGGAAGCGTCGGTGGACAACCTCGCGGATCAGGGCACCGACAACTACGACCAGGGCTTCATGCTCGGTCTGATCGAGAACGAGGACGAGACGATCCAACACATCGAGGAAGCCCTCGATCGCATCGACGGCAAGGGCGACTGGGAGTTCGGCGTCTGCCCGATGTGCTTGGAAGAGGCCGAAAACGCCAAGAAGAAGGACGCGGCCAAGAAGGACAGCGCCAAGAAGGCTGCCGCGAAGAAGCCTGCGAAGCCCGCGGCGAAGACCGATGCCTGGATCCCGAAGCCTCGCCTCGAATACCTGCCGTGGGCGCGCTACTGCGTGCGCCACCAAGAGGCCGAAGAGCGCAACCGCGACAGCGCCTGAGCCTCATGGGCGGCGTTGGAGGCGCGGACCCTCGGGCCGCAGGGACGTCGGATTCGACGCCGGCGGATTTGAAGCAACCGCTGCGGTGGTTCGAGGGCAAGGCTCGCTTTTGGTGGCCTTGGCCGCTGCTTGTGGCCCTCGACTTGTGGAGCAAGCACGCGGCGTTTGTGTGGATGGAGCAGCGCTACGCCAATGAATCGGCGCGCCATCTCGTGTTTGCGACGGACCTGCTGCGGTTCGACCTCGTCACCTGGGAGAACCCGGGCACGATCTGGGGCCTGTTCGGCGACGGCACGATTGCACTGATGGTCCTGCGCTGCTTTGCGGTGTTCGGGTTGCTGTGGTTCGTCGCAGCGACGCCGGCGCAAAAGCGGCTCCAACTCTCGGTGCTATCGCTGATCTTCGCGGGCGCGATCGGCAACCTGTACGACAACTTCACGCGCTCGGACGCGGACCCTGCGCGGTCGGTGCGCGACTTCCTGTTCTTCTCGGGCAAGTGGCCGGTCGAATGGGGCTTTCCCGCCTTCAACGTCGCGGACTCGTGCATCACGGTTGGCGCCTTCGGGCTCCTCTTGATGATGGTGCAGGAGGATCGCGCGGCGCAGAAGGCCAAGAAGAAGGTATCCTCCTGAACGTGCCGGACTCCTGCGGCTCCTCCTTGTTGCAGACCTCCATCGGTCCGCTCCAACTCGCCAACCCCGTCCTCAGCGCCTCGGGCACTTACGGATCGGGTTGGGAAGCGCGCGACTTCTCGCCGTTGTCGCGCGTCGGCGCGCTCGTCTCCAAGACGGTCACGGTGAAGCCACGGCACGGCAACCCGCCGCCGCGCATCGCCGAGACGCCGTCCGGCATGCTCAATTCGATCGGGCTCGAGAACAAAGGCGCCGACTACTTCCTCGCGGAAACGCTGCCGCGCATGAAGACGTTGTGCCCGCGCATCGTGATCAACATCGGCGGCGAGGCGGTCGACGAGTTCGTCGAGTTGGCCGAGCGCTTCTGCCAGGCCGGAGTCGATGCGCTCGAGGTCAACCTGTCGTGCCCCAACGTGCAGGAAGGTCGGCTGTTGTTCTCGACCGACGCGCGGATGTGCGAGCGGGCCGTCGCCGCAGTGAAGCGGGTCGCGAACGTTCCGGTGTTTGCCAAGCTCTCGCCGAACGTGACCGACATCGTTTCGATCGCCAAGGGCGCGGAGCAGGGCGGAGCCGATGGCATCACGGCGATCAACACGCTGATCGGCATGGCGGTCGACTGGCGCAAGCGGAAGCCGATTCTGGGCCGCGGCATCGGCGGGCTGTCCGGTCCGGCGATCAAGCCCGTTGCCTTGCGCATGGTGCACGAGATCAGCCGCGCGGTGCGCATCCCGGTCATCGGCGTCGGTGGCGCGCGCACGGCAGAGGACGTGTTGGAGTTCGTCTGCGCGGGAGCCAGCGCGGTCGAAGTCGGCACTGCGGCATTCGTGGATCCGGCGGTGTTGGTCGGCGTGGTCGACGACCTCGCGCGACTGCTCGCAGGCGCCAACACTTCGATCGCGGAACTGCGTGGGTCGCTCGCAGCGCCAATCGCGGCGCAAGCAAGCCACGCGCCAACGCAGGGCGCATGCCCGGCGCCGCAGCGCGGAGCTGAAGGAGCCGCATCGCGATGAGGCTCGAGGCGCTGCTCCCGGAGACCGTCGCCGCCGCGATCGCCCTGTATCAGGAGATCGCCTACGGCACGCAGTCTCGGGCGCGGCGAGCGCCGGACTTGTCCTCGATGGCGGGCAAGGACACGGCGGGCATGCTCGCAATGTTCCAGAAGGAACGCATCGAGCCTGTGCCTGGGCACCCGTGCGTCCGATACAGCCTGCGCCTTGGCAACCGCAACTACCCGTTCATGAAGCTCGTGCTGCAAGAGCACTTGGTGGCGGGCGAGTTCTTCTTCGCGGTCGACACGCACGACCAGATGGACATCAAGCCGGACTTCCCTGACTACGAGTCGTGGATGGCCGTGCGTCGATTCAATCGCGAGATGAAGCAGCGCATCGAGGAAGCGTTCGATCGACGCGGTCTCGACACCGCGGCCTGCTTGCGTCGAGCCCTTCACGATCGCTGCGTCGCCGCCGCGAATGACGCGGAGAGTCGCGGCACCGTGTTGATTGTAGACGACGAAGTCGACCTCGCGGACGCGGTCGAACTGCTGCTGCAATCCCGGGGATTCCGCACGGTCAAGATCCACGACGGCAGGTCGGCGGTTGCGGCGGTCACGTCGCTGTTGCCGACCTTCGTGTTGCTCGACTACGAGTTGCCTGAGCTCGACGGGCTCCAGGTGATCGCGCAGCTGCGAAGCAACCCGGCGACGCAGGGCATCCCGATCCTGCTGTCGAGCGCGGCGCAGGTGGCGCTCGAGGACATCCGCAAGGCGGATGGGTTCTTGGCGAAGCCGTTTCAGGAAAGTCTGCTTCACGAGATGGTGGACCGGATCCTGCGTTCGCGCGAGGTGCCGAGGTGATCGGCTTCCTGCTCGCGCTGGCGCTCGTGATCGGGTGCCCATCTGTCGGCCGCGCGAACGAACGCGCGCCAATCGCGGTCGCCATGTGCGTCGAGGCGATCGCCGCGGCGCCAAAGTCTGCCGCGATCTGCGGCACCAACGTGTCGGCGCCCGCATTCGTGGCGTGCTTCGACTCGCCGCGAACACTTCGTCGTTGCTTGGATCTGCGTTGCGGTGGCCTGCCGCAACCGCGCGCGCCGGACGCGCCGTCCGCGCTGCTTCGACTCGGCTGAGGCTCCTGCGCTCCTGCGCACGGGCTGGCTGGGCAGTTGCAGCGTGCGCAGTGGAGCGAGTTCCTCCGTTGCCGCGGCCGCGGTGGGGAGCGCGCAGGACGATCCGGTTTCAGGCCGCCGCGCGGGCACGTTGCCCGCAGTGAAGGTGCACAGATGAAGTTCGACTTTGGTTCCATTCCCGCCCGCATCGGCAAGGCGCTGCAGGGCGTTTTCGGCTCGGCCAACAAGCGCTCGTTGTCGCGCTTCCAGCCCATCGTCCGCGCGGTCAACGCACTCGCCGACGAGATCAAGGCGCTCAGCAAGGAGCAGATCCAAGCGCAGGTCGCCACGATGAAGCAGAAGGTCATGGCGGGCGAGACGACGCTCGACGACTGCTTGCCGCGCATGTTCGCGCTCACGCGCGAGGCCGCGACGCGCACGCTCGGCATCCGCCACTTCGACGTGCAGTTGCTCGGCGGCGCCGTGCTGCACGGCGGCAACATCGCCGAGATGGCGACCGGTGAAGGCAAGACGCTCGTCGCGACGCTGCCCGCCGCGCTCAATGCGCTCGCCGGCAAGGGCGTGTTCGTCGTGACGGTCAACGACTACCTCGCGCGCCGCGACTGCGAGTGGATGGCCCCGGTCTACGAATACCTCGGCCTCACGGCGCTGCCGATCCAGTCGCAGATGTCGCCGCAGGAACGTCAGCCGGCCTACGCCGCGGACATCACCTACGGCACGAACAACGAGTTCGGCTTCGACTACCTGCGCGACAACATGAAGTGGCGCGTCGAGGATCAGGTGCAGAAGAACCTGTTCTTCGCGATCGTCGACGAAGTCGACTCGATCCTCGTCGACGAGGCGCGCACGCCGCTCATCATCTCGGGCGAGGCGGAGGGCAGCACGGAGCGCTTCGTGTTCGCCGATCGCATCGCGCGCCAGCTGAAGGAAGGCGAGCACTTCGAGATCAAGCTCAAGGAGCACCAGTGCATCCTGACGGAGGCTGGCGTCGAGCGCGCCGAGAAGCTCGTCGGCGTCGACAGCTTCTACAGCAACCCGCAGTTGATGGAGTGGCCGCACTTGCTGGAGACGGCGTTGCGCGCGCACCACGTCTACGAGAAGGACAAGCACTACATCGTCGCGCAGCGCCAGGGACCCGACGGCCAGAAGAGCGACCCTGAGGTCGTCATCGTCGACGAGTTCACGGGCCGCCTCATGGCGGGCCGTCGTTGGAGCGATGGCTTGCACCAGGCGGTCGAAGCCAAGGAAGGCATTCGCCCGCGCGAAGAGAACAAGACGCTCGCCACGATCACGCTGCAGAACTACTTCCGCATGTTCGGCAAGCTCGCCGGCATGACCGGCACGGCAATGACCGAGGCCGCGGAGTTCTCGCGCATCTACGATCTCGACGTCGTCTCGATCCCGAGCAACCGGCCGATGGTCCGCA
>CAIYFF010000014.1 GCA_903925435.1 uncultured Planctomycetota bacterium
GGCATGCCCAACATGACTGAGGAACAGCGCGCGCAGTTCACGGAGATGCGCCGCCTCGGAACCGAGGTCGCGACGTTCTTGAAGGGCAAGTTCCCGGATCGCGCAGAGGAGATCGACGACCGCCGCGCGCTCAACACGATGCTCGAAGAGCCAGCAGTCCAGACGGCGCTGAAGGAACTCGGCGAGACCTGGACCAAGTACGATGCGATGCGCCAGCAGATGCGCAGCATGATGGGCGGCCGCGGCGGCAATGGCGGCGGTGGCAATGGCGGTGGCGGCGGCGGGAATCGCTGAGCATGGACACGAACGCCGGATTGCAGGCGACGGCATCGGACGCGGTGGACAACCGCCGCCCCATCGCCGAGTTCCGCTCGGTGCATCGCCACTACGTGATGGGCGACAACGTCGTGAAGGCGCTCAACGGCGTGTCCGTGCAAGTGCGCGAAGGCGACTACCTCGCGATCATGGGCCGCTCCGGTTCGGGCAAGAGCACGATGCTCAACATCCTCGGCTGCCTTGATCGCCCGACGAGCGGCCAATACCTCGTCGGCGGCCGCGACGTTTCGCAGCTCGACGACGACGCGCTGTCCGACGTGCGCGGGCGCGAGATCGGATTCATCTTCCAGTCGTTCAACCTGATCCCACAGCTGACCGTTCTGGAGAACCTCGAAGTGCCGCTGTTCTACCAAAACCGCGTCGGCCCCGAGTCGCGCGCGAAGGCCGAGAAGCTTGCGTCGCGCGTCGGCCTCGGCGGCCGACTGATGCACAAGCCGATGGAGCTGTCGGGCGGCCAGCAGCAGCGCGTCGCAATCGCGCGCGCGTTGATGAACGACCCGCTGTTCCTGCTCGCCGACGAGGCGACCGGCAACCTCGACAGCAACACCGAGCGCGAGATCCTCGACCTCATGGATGAGCTTCGCCAAGAAGGCGTGACGATCGTGATCGTCACCCACAACCCCAAGGTCGCGGAGCGCGCCGATCGCGTGCTGTGGCTGAAGGACGGCGTCGTCGAGAGCCTGACCGAGACCGAGCGCGGCAAGTCGCACGGAGCCAGCGCATGATCGGCGACAGCGCACGGACGATCCGGCTCGGCTTGAAGAGCCTGATGCTGCACAAACTGCGCAGCACGCTCACCACCGCCGGCATCCTGTTCGGCGTCGCATCCGTGATCGCGATGCTCGCGGTCGGCGAAGGCGCCAGCGACGAGTCGCTGCAACGCTTCCGTGCGCTCGGCGTGACCAACATCCTGCTTCGCAGCACGCGGCCGCCCGACACGCAGCAATCGACGCAGCAGAGTTCGTTCCAGGCGATGGCGTTCGGACTGCTCTACTCCGAAGCGCGCCGCATCAAGAACACGCTGCCCGAAGCCACCGTCGTGCAAGTGCGCGAAGTGCCGCGCAACGTCACGCACGGCGAGAACTTCAAGAGCACCATTGTCGTCGGCACCGAACCGCTGTTCCTCGACGTCGCCAACATGTCCATCGGCGAAGGGCGCTGGCTCACCGATACCGACGTTCTGCACCAGAGCAACGCCTGCGTGCTCGGCGCGAGCCTCGCACGCACGCTGTTCCCGCTCGAGAACCCGATCGACCAGACGATCCTCGCCGGCGCTGAGGACCGCTTCCGCGTGGTCGGCGTGCTGAAGGGCCAGGGCCGCGCCGCAGGCCCCGCGGGCACGACCTACGACGAGTGCGTGTTCACCGCGATCTCCAGCTCGCGCCGACGCTTTGGCGACGAGATCCGCACGTCGTCAGGCGGCTCGTTCAAGAACGAACGCGTCGAGTTGCACGAGATCAAAGTGCGCGTCGAGTCGGAGCAGCAAGTGCAACCCGCGGCCGCGGTGCTGCGCGAGATGCTCGACCCTGCGCACAAGCAACTCGCCGACCTCGAGATCACGGTGCCGCTCGAACTGCTGCGCGACCAAGAGCGGCAGAAGCGCATGTTCAACCTCGTGCTCGCCGTCATCGCGAGCATCTCGTTGCTCGTCGGCGGCATCGGCATCATGAACGTGATGCTCGCGACCGTGACGGAGCGCACGCGCGAGATCGGCATCCGCCGCGCGCTCGGCGCCAAGAAGAAGAACATCGTGTTCCAGTTCTTGGTCGAGGCCGCAGTGCTGTCGGCGCTCGGCGGCGTCGTCGGAGTGGCGCTCGGAATGATCGTCCCCTGGGGCATCACCGAGTTCTTCGCGCAGAAGACGATCATCCGCCCGTTCCACGTCGCGCTGTCGTTCAGCATCTCGGCGTTCGTCGGCGTCGTGTTCGGCATCTACCCCGCGTGGCGCGCGGCGAACATGGACCCGGTCGAAGCGCTGCGTCACGAGTAGCGCTGCGATGCACGCGATGGGCTCACGCCCATCGAAGCAGAACAGCCAAGATCAACGCGAGCGCAACGACCAACGCGACGACTGCCACGGCGCGCCGGGACAGCAACGCGGAGCGCGAGGGCTTGCTGTCGAACTCGCCGCCGTAGCCATCGGGGATCTCGACCGATTGGTAGTCGAGTTCGTCTCCGTCCTTCCAACCAGTGTTCGCGTCGCTGCCGCACTCGCGGCACGCGCGCGCATTGGCCGCGACTTCCGCGCCGCAGTTGGGGCATTCGAACGAACGAGGCTTCTTCTTGCTCATGGCAGTTTCTCCAACACGACGCAGTCGAGTCCGACCATGCGACGCGGCAGGGCATCCTTGTTTGCGCCTGTGATGCGCATCGAGAACTTCGCGTCTCCGGCCGGCAAGTCGACAGCGCCCAGTTCGACCAGGCCCGTGCGCGCGATGTCGGCGGAGTAGAGGTCGAGTGGCCCGCCGAGCGCAGCGCCCGCCATCGCGCACTGCACGATGGCGTAGTCCTTCGCGCGCACGAACGCGGCCTTCACTCGGTATCGGCCAGCCTCTGCGACCGGGATCGCGAGCGCCAACTCGTCGCCGTCCTTGCCATCCATCCACCACAGCTGCTGGTCGCCGCTGCACAGCTCTTCGACGAACCACGTGTCCTGCGGCGTGTGCGTGCCGCCGCTGTACGAGACGACGCGCAACCCTTCCGCCTCCAGCGCACCGTCGATGCGAAGCACCTTGGGCAACGGCAGCGGATCGAGCCCGAGGTCTTCCTTGTCGGGAATCGGCGGCAGCTTCAACTGCGTGTCGAAGGAGCCATACCAATACGCGACCGTCGCATAGTCGAGTTCGATGTCCGGCACCCAGTGCCACGCTTCGAGGTCGAAGCGGAACGACTGCTGGAACGGGACCATGTCGAGCGCATGCATGCGATGCACCGACGTGAACCCGAAGTTGATCGGTCCGTCGCACTGAACTTGGCCGTGCAACGCGGACTGAAACACCGTCGTGTCGCACCACGCATAACCGAAGTAATCCTCGGTGCCGGTGCCGAACGTCGAAGGGAACGTCTCGCCGTCGACGAAGAACTTCTCGTCGCCTTCGCCCCACCACGCGCGGTGCGGGTTCTTCACGAGCAGCGAACAGCCGACGAAGCGCCCCGGCCCGCCTTCGCAGTCGAGCACGAGGTGATCCGAGAACGGCCGCGACTTCGCGCGCTTCCGCA
>CAIYFF010000015.1 GCA_903925435.1 uncultured Planctomycetota bacterium
CCGCGTTTGCAAGCGAACGCATGGACCTAAAAGCCGCGACCCAGGCGCTGCACGCGCTGCGCTGCGATGCGTCTGCGCCAAAGCGCCTCGTGCTCACGCGCGACGGCGACGCTGCGACGCTGCGCGGCGTCGCGTCAGGAATGCCGCGCCTCGTTGCCGCGCTGCTTTTGCGACACTCGCTGCGCCGCGTCGACGACGCGCCGTCTTCGCACTTGCCCACGAGCGTCGCCGATCGCGAACTCATCGTCGGCGCCGTGCGCCCATCGCGACTACCTGCGTTGTTCGCGGCGTTGCCGCCAGCAGCGCCACTGCTCGTGCACGGCGGCGGCCACTTCGAATGCGAACTCGACTCTGCGCATGCCGACTTGCTCTTCGCCGCGATGCCTCGCATCGGCGGCCATGCAGCGGTCGCGCTTGGGCAATCGCAACGCATCGGCATCGGCACGCGCATCGATTCAGGCGCCGAACGACTCCAACGAGACCTTTGCTCCGCGCTCGACCCGGACGCGCTGCTCGCATGACCACGCCATCTGCAAACGTCGCCCGCACGGCATCGCCGGGCGCAGGATCGTCGCCGCTTTCGTCGCTCACCTACGAGCACACGCTTGGCTGCGTGCACTGCGGCCTCTGCTTGCCGGCGTGCCCCACCTACCAAACGACCGGCTCCGAAGTCGACTCGCCACGCGGACGCATCTACCTCGTGCGCGCGCTGGCCGAAGGCCGCGTGGAAGACCCGGAAGTCGTGCGCACGCATCTCGATCGCTGCCTCGATTGCCGCGCATGCGAAACGGCATGCCCATCGGGCGTGCACTACGGCGCGATCCTGGAGAACACGCGCGCCGCGCTCGAAACACAAAAGCCCGCGACCGGCCTCCGCGCGCGCATCGCCAAGTGGATGCTGCGCCACGTCGTGATCCACCAGCGCCGCTTGCGTGCGATGTTCGCGTTGTTTGGCTTCGCCGAAGCGCTCGGCCTGCGTCGCCTCGCGCGCTTCCTGCGCCTGTTGCCAGCCGCCGTGGATGACATCGCGCCGCATGTGCCCAAGCGCAGCGAGCGAGCGCCGCTGCCGACGGGATGGCACAAGCCCAAGGGCCAGAGTCGCGGCAAGGTCGGGCTGTTCACCGGTTGCGTGATGGAGCCGATCTTCGGCCGCATCAATCGCGCGACGCTGCGCCTCTTGCTCGACAACGGCTTCGAGGTCTTCGTGCCGGCGGCACAGCAGTGCTGCGGCGCGCTGCTGATCCACGCTGGCTTGCCAGACGATGCCAAGCGACTCGCGACCGCGAACACCAAGGCGTTTGCCGAAGTCGATCGCGTGATCAACAACTCCGCGGGCTGCGGCTGCGCGATGCGCGAATACGGCGAACTTCTCGGCGACGATGCGGGACGCGCGTTTGCCAACAAGTGCCGCGACATCTCCGAGTTCTTGGCAGAGCAAGGACTCACTGCGGTGCCCAAGCGACGCGACGCAAAGGTGGCCTACGACGATCCATGCCACCTGTGCCACGGCCAGAAGGTGCGCACGCAACCGCGCGAACTTCTCGCCAAGGTGCCAGGGCTTCAGATGGTGCAGCACCAAAAGCCAGAGGACTGCTGCGGCTCGGCGGGCATCTACAACATGCTGCAACCGGAGCTCGCGGCGGACATCGGCAAGCGCAAGGCCGAGGCGCTATGCGCAGCGAAGCCCGATCTCGTCGCGACCGGCAACCCCGGTTGCATGATGCAGATCGCCGCGCATCTCAAGGCCGTTGGCAGCACGGCGCGCGTCGTGCATCCGGTCGAGTTGCTGCTGCCCGACGACGCGCAGTGATCTGTGACCCGGCGATCAGCCGCCGACGGGCGTCACGATCGACCACAGCGCGGCAGTGCTCGACATCACGCCGTTGAGCGCTGCTGGATCGAGCACGAACCACTGCGAGTAGAGCGAGACGCCCGCGAACTCGGACAGCGGCGGCACCTGCAGCGACAGCGTTGCGCCCGCGGTGCCCGGCCCGCCGACCGTGAACAGCGAGAACATGATGTCCGGCGACACGAACAGCGTGCACCCGTTGGCGTTGAGCAGCGGACCAAGGTCGAGCGGCAGCGCAGCCGTGCCGTTTGGCGTCGTCCACTGGGTGCGACTCGGGCCGAGCGCAAACACCGCGATCGTCTGCGCCGCGGCGTTGGCGAGTTGGTGAGTCCAGATTGCGCCAGGCTGCGGCAGCTGCAGCGTGTCCGCAGTCGGCGTCACGAAGTTGACGCCGCGACAGCCATTGCCGAACGGCACCTTGGCGCCCGTTCGCGTGTTGAACCGCAGGAACAAGCC
>CAIYFF010000016.1 GCA_903925435.1 uncultured Planctomycetota bacterium
ACTTCCGCATGCAGAAGTCGATGCGCGCCTACGGCAAGCGGATGGCGGAGCTCAAGCCGAAGCTCGACAAGATCAAGGAGAAGTACGCCGACGATCCGAAGGCCCATCAGCAGGCGATGATTGCGTTCCAGCGCGAGAACAAGCTGATGCCGCCGATCGGTGGCTGCTTGCCGATCTTCCTGACGATGCCGATCTACATCGGCCTCTTCACCGCATTGCGCACGAGCTACGACCTTCGTCAGCAGGGCTTCTTGTTCATGTCGGACCTCAGCGCGCCGGACGCGCTGTTCCCGCTGCCGTTCTGGCCGAGCCTGTTCAACGTGCTGCCGCTCGTCTGGATCGCGCTGATGGTGATCCTGCAGTCCCGCATGCCGCTGCCGACCGATCCGCAGCAGCGCCAGATGCAGCAGATCATGCGCTACATGCCGCTGATGTTCGGCGTGATGCTCTACAACTACGCGTCGGGTCTGATGGTCTACATGGTCACCTCGATGATCTGGACCTTCGGCGAGTCGGCCGTGACCAAGAAGATCCTTGGTCCGATCGACCCCAACGCCGCGAGCTTGGCGCCGCAACCGATGATGTGAGGCCGTAGGTTCGACGTTCGGGTGGGGCGGTTGGATGGGGCGGTTGCGCGCAGTCTGCGCGCCGCTCCAATGCCTCGATGCACTCCGCCTCGTCCTCGTCGCATCCCGATCGCCGTGAGTTCTTGGGCTCCGCCGCCAGCGCTGCGGCAGCCATCGGGGCCATGTCGCTCGCGAACTCTGCGTCCGCAGCTTCGACGCTGCTGGTCCCGGTTGCTCGCGAGCCGCTGTTCACGATCAGCCTCGCCGAGTGGTCGTTGCATCGCACGTTCTCGCGCGATGGCAAAGACAACCTGGAGTTCCCCAAGAAGGCGAAGTCCTACGGCATCGACGCGATCGAATACGTGAACTCGTTCTTCAAGGACAAGGCGCGCGACGAGGCCTACCTGAAGGAACTCGACCAGCGCTGCAAGGGCGAAGGCGTGCAGAGCGTCTTGATCATGGTCGATGGCGAAGGCGAGCTGGGCCATCCCGACAAGCAGAAGCGGGCGCAAGCAGTCGAGAACCACCACAAGTGGGTCGAGTGCGCCAAGCGGCTGGGCTGCCACTCGATTCGCGTCAACGCGCAGAGCTCCGGCTCGTGGGCCGAACAGACCAAGCTGGCCGTTGATGGCCTGCGGCGCCTATGCGAGTTCGCCGATGGCCACGGCATCAACGTGATCGTCGAGAACCACGGCGGGCTTTCGAGCAACGGCAAGTGGCTCAGCACCGTGCTCGCGATGGTCGACCACCCGCGCATGGGAGCGCTGCCGGACTTCGGCAACTTCCGCGTCAGCAAGGACGAGACCTACGACCGCTACATCGGCACCAGCGAGTTGATGCCGTTCGCGAAGGGCGTCTCCGCGAAGTCGCACGACTTCGACGAGCAGGGCAACGAGACGGGCACGGACTACCGCAAGATGCTCAAGATCTGCGTGATGGACCACGGCTGGCGCGGGCGCATCGGCATCGAATACGAGGGCGGCCGCTTGTCCGAGGACGAGGGCATCAAGGCGACGCACAAGTTGCTGGTGCAGTGCCGCGACGAGATGGCGGCGCAACGCTGAGTTGCTGGGCGGCGCGGAGTGGCGCCGCAGGCTCGCGGTGCGGCTCTTGAGGGGCCGTTGTGGTCGGGCTGACGCCGTAGGGGCGCTAGCGACAGGTTGCTGCGCGAGCCATTGGTTGCTGCGCAAGCGACAGGTTGCTGCGCGAGCGACGGCTGGCTGCGCAAGCGATAAGTGAGGTCCCGGGCGGAATCGAACCGCCGTAAACGGATTTGCAATCCGTTGCCTAACCACTCGGCTACGGGACCGTGAGGGCGCGACAGGGTATCGAGGATCGGTTCTGGATCAAGTGCGAGACTTTGTCCTGGGCCTCCCTATCATCCCGCGCCCGCCGCGCGACCGCTGCTGCGGCGATCTGGACCCGTGAAGACCAAGAAGAACATCCACTTCGAGTTCAGCCAGGACCTCGTCCGCGAGCCCTTGCTCTACAAGATCAACCGCTCGTTCGACGTCGTGGTCAACATCCGCGGCGCGTCGGTGACGGACCAGGGCGGCTTCATCGCGCTGGAGCTCGAGGGCGAGCAGTCGGAGATCGACCGCGTGATCCAGTATCTGCATTCGCAGGGCGTCACGTTCGGCGAAGGGCTCGGCGGCACGGAGCGATGATCGGCACGCGAGTTTGCGTCGTATCTTCGCGCGTTTGGCGCATGGCGCTCGGCGCGCAGTTCTCGCTCGGCACGGCACTGTGCTTGTTGGCTCTGCCATCTCAGTTGGCCGTCTCGTCGCAGTTGGCGCGAACGGGCGAGCGCGATAGCGCTGCAGCCAAGCTGCCCAACGACATGGTCGCCCGCGGCAAGGCGGGCGTGGTCGTCAGCTGTGAGCCGCATGCGACGGCGGCGGGACTCGCCGTATTGCGCGATGGCGGCAATGCCGTCGATGCGGCGGTTGCGGTGGCGTTGACGCTCGCCGTTACGCATCCGCAGGCGGGCAACCTCGGCGGTGGTGGGTTCCTGTTGGTCCGCATGGCGGACGGCACGACGACGTCGTTCGACTTCCGCGAATGCGCGCCTTCGTCCGCCACCGAAGGCATGTATCTGCGCGCCGACGGCACACTGGACGACGACAAGGTTCGCTTTGGCGCCTCGTCTGCTGGCGTGCCTGGCAGCCCCGCTGGCTTGCATCTCGCCCTGCAGCGTTTTGGGTCGAAGCCGCTGCGGCAACTTGCCGCTTCGGCGATCGCACTCGCAAAGCACGGGTTCCCGGTCGATCAGTTCCTTGCGGAAGCGCTCGTAGAGGAGCAGAAGGCGCTGTCGCGCTTTGCCACGACGCGCTCGATCTTCTTCCGTGGCGACGAACCGCTGCGCCAAGGCGACCTGCTGCTGCAGCCTGATCTCGCGGCGACGCTGCAGCGCTACGCCGACGAGGGGCCAGACGGCTTCTACAAGGGCGTCACCGCCGAGCGCATCGCCGCGCACATGAAGGCGTCAGGCGGGTTCGTCACCGAACAAGACCTCGCCAGTTACCGCGCAGTCGAGCGCGCGCCGGTGCGCGGCTCCTATCGCGGCCACGAAGTGATCAGCATGCCGCCGCCGTCGTCGGGCGGCGTGGCGCTGCTGCAGATGCTGAACCTGCTGGAGCCCTATGACCTGCGCGGCATGGGCTACGGCAGCAGTCGCACGCTGCACCTGTTGACCGAAGTGATGCGTCGTGCATACGCGGACCGTTCGAAGTGGCTCGGCGATCCGGATCACTACGCGGTTCCGACCGAAGGGCTGGTGTCGAAAGCCTACGCAGACACGCTTCGGCAAGGGTTGCGCACCGACCGGCGCAGTGAAGTGGCCCCAGGGCTGCCACCTGGCGCGAAGGAGAGCGACGACACGACGCACTTCTCCGTGGTCGACAAGGACGGCAACGCGGTTGCGTGCACGACGACGATCAACAACACGTTCGGTAGCGGCGATGTCGTCGCGGGCTGCGGCTTCCTGCTCAACGACGAGATGGATGACTTCGCCGCGCGGCCCGGCACGCCAAACATGTTTGGCCTCGTCGGCGGCAAGGCGAACGCGATTGCTCCGAACAAGCGCATGCTGTCGTCGATGACGCCGACGATCGTCGTCAGGGATGGAAAGGTCCGGCTCGTGCTCGGCGCTCCGGGCGGCGGTCGCATCATCACCGGAGTGCTCCAGGTGCTGCTTAACGTCGTCGACCACGGCATGCGTCTTGAGACTGCGGTGCGTGCGCCGCGCATCCATCACCAATGGACGCCCGATGTGATCGCGTGGGAGGAACTGGCGCTGTCGCAGGATGTGCGCGAAGCGCTCGCGGCGATGGGGCACACGTTTGAGCAGAAGCCACGTGGCATCGGGCGAGTGCAATCCATCGCCATCGCCGCCGATGGTGAGCGCATCGGCGTCTGCGATCATCGCAGCGGCGGCAGCGCGGGCGCTCAGTAAGCACAGCGGCGGTAGCGCTGGAGCACAGTAGGCACCGAGGCGGCAGCGCCGAGGTCCCGTGAGCAGCCTGGCGGCAGCGCTGGTGCTCAATATGCGCACCCTGGCGGCAGCGCCGTCGCTCAGTAAGCGATCTGCGCGGCGAACGGAGACCGTCCCGTCCTACGCCGCACGCCTTCGGTTCCCGCAGCGGTTGCGGGAACCCTCGATCGCCGCCGATCCGAGCCAAAGCCGCGTCGAACGACGCGGGCTCACTTGCTCTTGCTCTGGCGTTCCTTCTTCCAGACGTCGAACGCTTCCTTGTTGTCGAACTTCGTCAGCAAGCGCGTCCACGCTTCATTGGTGCGCGCGTTGTGGTCCGCCTTGCGCGGATCGAGGTCGCCACCCGACTCCACCGGGACGAAGCCACAGTTGATGCCTGACGTGATCGTCTCGAGCATCTGGTTGAACTCGTAGGCGGTCATCTGATCGTCGCCCGACTTGTAGTCGAACTTACGGAGGCGATCGATCAGGCCGAAGATCGCGTAGTAGCCGATCTTCTCGAGCTTGGGCTTCGCGGAGATGCCCGGCTTGCCGCCGTTGCAGACGTCTTCGATCAGCGAAAGGATCTCGTCCTTCTTCGCCTGCTCGCACTCCGCGGGCCACGAGACATCGCCGAGGACGGACGGGTTGTAGACATCGTCCAGCTTCGTGGTCTTGTTGGCTTCCCAGCGTTCCTTCGGAGCGCCGCCGCTCGCCGCGGGGGCCGATTCGGCGGGCTTCTCCTCCGCCTTCGGTTGCGCGGGGGCCGGTTCCACTGGCTTCTGCTCGGCTTGCTTCTGCTCGGTGGGCTTTGGCTCCGCGGGCTTCTGCGCCGCCGGCTTTTGTTCTGCGGGCTTCTGCTCTGCTGCAGGAGCGATTGCCGGCGTGACCACGGCTTCGACTGCCGAGGGCTTCGCCTTCGCGCTTGCCTCTGCTGCAACGGGCTTGTCGCTAGAGGCCTCCTTCGGCGCCGCGGCTGGGCTATCCACTGCCTTGGGCGCAGCAGAAGCCTGGGCCGTGTCGGTCGACTTGGCCTTGTCCTTGCCACCCGACGCGAGCACGACGATCACCGCGATGATCGCGAGCGCGGCAATGCCGCCGCCGGCGAGCAGCATCGTGTTGTTCTTCTTGGGCTCGCGCTCGCCAGTTTCCTTGCGGCCGCGAGGCGCCTTCTCGGCCTTGGGCTCCGCAGCAGCCTTGTCGCCGCGGCGCGAACGCGCTGCTGGCGCGGCCTCTGCCTTGGCTTCGGCGCGCGCGGTGCGAGCGGCTGGCTTCTTGGCGACCGTCTCCTCCTTGGGCGCGGCAGCGGCCTTCGGCTGCGCGACCGGCGCGGGCGCGGCTGCGGCGTTCCGCTGGGCAGCGACGTCGATCACGCTGCCGCACTTCTGGCACTTTGCTTTGTCTCCGGAGAACGACTCGGGCAGGCGGTATTTCGCGCCGCAGTTGTCACACGCAATGGCAAGGACGGACATGGCTTTCTAGGACGGTTGTGGGAGGGGTGTGTCGTGTGGGAGAGAGGCCTACTTGGCCTTCTTCGGATCGGCCTTCGGCTTGCTCGGGGCATCGAGCAGGTCTTCGCTTTGGTCGATCGCAGTTTGGTAGTTGTCGTTCGCGTAGCGCCACCACCAGGCAAACCACTGGCGAATCACCGACTCGCGCGCTGGCTTGTCCTTGGCCGCATCGCCGGTGCCGCGCACGTCGTACGCGAACGCCATCCCGGTGAGGTCGAGCAGGGAACGCGTGACTTGCGAGATCTTCTGGTTGTTGCCCTGGACGTCACTGTAGAGCTCGAACAGCGCGTTCATCAGGCGCGGCATCGCGGGCTTGCCGATCTCCTTCAATTGCGCGGTCGCACGGCCCCATAGAGCGCCGGGGGACTCCGGATCTGCGCTAGCGATCACGTCGGCTACCAGCTTGTCGATCTTCTGCCGCAGCGGTTCCGGGGTGTCGGCGAGATGCGCGATGGCGGCCGGGTCCGATTCGGTGACCTTCGTCGCCACGCCGCCGCGGCTGGTTTCTGCCTGGCGCGGCTTTGCGACCTCGGCACTCGGGACGAACGTCTTCGCCTCGTCGCCGGGGCGACGGCCGCGGACCACCGGCTTGAGCGTCAGCGCAAGCGATCCAACGCGCATCTGCGAGCCATCCATGCGCCACTGCGCAGTGACCTGCGCGCCGGCCTTGCGGTCGTAGACCGAGTCGCCTGCCTTCGCGTCGAAGTAGAACACGACAGGGCCCAAGCCCGCCGCAACGGCGTCCTGGCTGATCTCCGCGCTCGTGCACTCCATCTCGGAGAACAGTCGCGCCGCTTCGTGCTTGGTCAGCGCGGCAACCACGGCTTGATCGCGGGCATCGCCGACGAGGGCCGCTTCGACACCTACGGCCTTGGCGAGTTCGCCGAGGTCCGAATACGTGCGCAGCGTGAGCAAGTCCGCGCCGCCGACGGCGCGCGCCCAGCGCATCGCTTGGTCCTGGCGCGCCTTCTGGTCGATCTGCAGTTGCGCTTCCTTGGCGTTGGCCGTCGCCACAGGCTTGGGGGCCACTGGCTTGTCGCCGCCGCTCATCATCAACGCGAAGCCGCCGATGATGACGACCGCCGCTGCCCCGAATCCGACGTAGACCTTGGTGTAGTCCGGGCCCTTTGGACGCTTCCCCTGCACGGCCTTCGCCAAGAACGAAGTCTGGCAGTCGCCGCATGGGATCTTGGAGCCCAACGCTTCTTCCGCGATGCGGTACTGCGCTCCGCAGTGCGGACAGAAGATGTCTACCTTGCCGTCGTTGCGTGCGCGGACGCCTGGACGCGCCGACGCGGAGCTACGGGAACGGCCAGAGGAAGAACGAGAGGACGACGATGCGTCGCGCCTTACCAAGATGCGGGAGCCCTCGACGGGGAAGAGAGGAGGACGGACGGTAAGGCCATTCCGCGAGACCTGTCAACCTGGGCACTCGGTCGTTGGGTGGCGATGCTCCGTTGGACGCGAGCGCACGTTGCCATTGAAGGGTGCCGCTCTTGCGCATTGCCTTGCGGGAAACCGCACGCCGCCGTGGAAACCCCGCGGCGCGTCCAGTACTGCTGCGCGGCACCCCTTTTCGAAGAGATCTGAGTGGAACGCGTATTGATCACCGGCGGGGCCGGTTTCATCGGATCGAGCCTTGCTGAGCGCGTGCTTGCGCGCGGCGACGAGGTCGTGATCCTCGACAACTTCGACCCGTTCTACGACCGTCGCTTCAAGGAACGCAACTTGGCTGCGGTGCGAGCCACGGGCGGTTCGCGCATCCGCGTGGTCGAAGGCGACATCCGTGATCGAGCCGCGTGCAAGGACGCGCTGCTCGGGTGCGACGTCGTCGTGCACCTGGCGGCGCTCGCGGGCGTGCGGCCGTCGATCCAAGAGCCGGCGCGCTACATGGACGTCAACGTGACGGGCACGCAGATCCTGCTCGACGAGATCGCCAGCAAGCAGGTCCGCTTCGTGTTCGGCAGCAGCTCGTCGGTCTACGGCGGTCGCACCAAGGTTCCGTTCTGTGAAACGGATCTCGTCGACAACCCGGTGTCGCCCTACGCCGCGAGCAAGCGCGCGGGCGAGTTGATCTGCTGGACCTGGCATCACCTGCGCGGCAACCCGGTCACGAGCCTTCGTTTCTTCACGGTCTACGGACCGCGGCAGCGCCCCGAGATGGCGATCCACCGTTTCGTGCGCGACGTCGAGAACGGCAAGCCGTTGCCATTCTTCGGCGATGGCTCGACGAGGCGCGACTACACCTACGTCGACGACATCGTCACCGGCGTGCTGGGCGCGATGGGGCGCAGCGATGGCTGCGAGATCGTGAACCTCGGCGGATCCGCGGTCACGTCGCTGACAGATCTCGTGCACGGGATCGAGAATGCCCTCGGCAAGAAGGCGATCCTCGATCGGCAACCCGAACAGCCAGGCGACGTTCCGGTCACCTACGCAGACACGAGCAAGGCGCGCGCGTTGCTCGGCTTCCAAGCCAAGGTGCCGGTGCAAGAAGGCCTCACTCGCTTCTGCCGCTGGTATCGCGAGGAGCGCGCCCGCGGGGGCGTTCTGTGACGCGCCGAGTCCTGGTGACGGGCGGCGCGGGCTTCATCGGCTCGCATCTCGTGCGTCGCTTGCTCGCTTCGGGCTGCTCGGTTCGTGTGCTCGACAACTTTGCCACCGGTCGACGCGACAACCTCGCGGGCGTGGATGGCCCGCTGGAAGTGGTGGAGGGCTCGGTCACCGACGCATCGGCGGTGGCTCGTGCGATAGACGGCTGCAAACACGTGGTGCACCTCGCTGCTTTGCCGTCCGTGGCGCGCAGTCTGCAAGAGCCGCTCGACACGCACCATGCCTGCGCAACCGGCACAGCGCAGGTGCTCTGGGCTGCCAAGCAACAGGGCGCGCGCGTGGTCTACGCAGGCAGCTCGTCGGCCTACGGCAACCAGGAAGAACTGCACAAGCACGAGGGCATGCGCGAGGACCCCCTGTCGCCGTATGCGGCGGCCAAGCTCGCCGGCGAGCTGTATTGCCGCAGCTTTGCGCGCGTCTACGGGATGCCGGTCGTGGTGACTCGATTCTTCAACGTGTTCGGCCCACGCCAGGTGCCCGACAGCCAATACTCGGGCGTCGTGGCGGCCTTCTGCTTCGCGTTGCTCCGTGGAACGCAGCCCCGGATCGACGGCGATGGCGGGCAGTCGCGCGACTTCACCTACGTCGAGGACGTGGTGGAGGGAGTGGAGCAGGCCCTGTTCGCGGACACCACGGGCTGCGAGATCGTCAATCTGGCCTACGGCCAGTCGTGTTCGGTGAACCAGTTGCTCGCGGAGCTGTGTCGCGTTGCGGGACGCACCGTCGAACCTTTGTACGCTCCTGTTCGAAAAGGCGACGTTCGGCACTCTCTTGCTGATGTCGGTCGCGCGAAATCGATAATCGGCTTTCGACCGAGCGTCGGCTTTGCCGAAGGCATCCAACGAACCTACGACTGGTACCGGAGCAAGTATTCATGAAGGGCGTTGTTCTCGCAGGCGGTCTTGGCAGCCGGCTCTATCCCCTCACCAAGATCACCAACAAGCATCTGCTGCCGGTCTTCGACAAGCCGATGATCTACTACCCGATCCAGTGTCTCGTGAACGCTGGCATCCGGGACATCCTGGTCGTGACGGGCGGCAACTCTGCAGGTGACTTCTTGCAGTTGCTCGGCAACGGTGCGGACTTCGGCCTGCAGCGCCTCAACTACGCCTACCAACAAGGCGAAGGCGGCATCGCGGATGCGCTGAAGCTCGCGGAGCATTTCGCGGAAGGCGAGCCGATCTGTGTCGTGCTGGGCGACAACATCATCGAAGGCAACATCAAGAAGGCCGTCGATGACTTCAAGGGACAGGGCGGTGGCGCAAAGATCATGCTGAAGGAAGTGCATGATCCCGAGCGCTTTGGCGTCGCGACCCTGAAGGACGGCAAGGTCCAGAAGATCGTCGAGAAGCCGAAGCTGCCGGAGACGAACCTCGCGGTGATCGGCATCTACATGTTCGACGAGAAGGTGTTCGAGATCTGCCGCACGTTGAAGCCGTCGGCTCGCGGGGAACTCGAGATCACCGACGTCAACAACGAGTACATCCGTCGCGGCAACATGACTGCGCAGGTGCTCAACGGCTGGTGGACCGACGCCGGCACGTTTGAATCGCTGTACCGCGCCGCGACGTTGATTCGCGAGAACGGCTGCAACCGAATGGACGTCTGAGAACCCGGCCGCAAGGCCAACAGGAGCCGCGATGACCGTCGATTATCTCGTGACGGGCGGGAACGGGCAGCTTGGTCGCGCAATCGCCAGGGAAGCGGCGATGCGCGGCAAAACCATCTGCTCGACCGGGACCAAAGATCTGCGCGTCGAGGACCAGGCGTCCGTCCAGCGCTGGCTTCGTGAGCACAAGCCTCGCTTCGTGCTGCATGGCGGTGCGTGGACCGATGTAGACGGATGCGAGAAGGAACCGCACAAGGCGATCCTGCAGAACGGCACGGGCACTGCACACGTTGCGGATGTCTGCGCAGAACTCGGCATCGGGCTGGTCTACGTCAGCACGGACTTCGTGTTCGACGGCAAGGCGACCACGCCCTATCGCGAGGATGCTGCGACCGCGCCGCTGTCTGCATACGGCCGCAGCAAGCTGCTCGGCGAGCAGGCCGTGGCAGCGCATCAGCGAAACAACTTCTACACGGTGCGGACGAGTTGGGTGTTCGGCCCAGGCGGCAAGAACTTCCCCGCTGCAATCCTCGCTCGGGCGCGATCGGGTCAGCCTCTCAAGGTTGTCACCGACCAAATCGGTCGGCCGACCTACACGGATGACCTCGCGTCCGCGATGATCGATCTCTGCGAACTCGGTGCAGAAGGTGGCATCTACCACTGCAGCAACGAAGGACAGTGCAGTTGGCGGCAGTTCGCTGTCGATATCCTGTCCGCGGCCGGGCTCGGCTCGATCCAAGTTGGATCGATGTCCAGCAGCGAACTCGGTCGTCCTGCGGCGCGTCCAGCTTGGTCGGTGCTCGACACCGACAAGTTGGCTTCCGTCCGCAAGAAGCGCCTGCCCGACTACCATGACGCGCTGCGTCGCTATCTGAAGGAAGAAGCCAAGTGAGCAAGATCCTCGTCACCGGCGGAGCCGGATTCATCGGTTCCAACTTCGTGCGCATGATGCTGAATGGCAGCAGCCACAGCATCATCAACCTCGATGCGCTGACCTATGCCGGCAACCTCGAGAACCTGACCGACGTCTCGTCGAATCCCCGCTACACGTTCGTCAAGGGGGACATCGCAGACAGCGGGCAGATGGAAGAAGTCTTCGCCGCGCATCGGCCCGACATCGTCGTGCACTTTGCGGCAGAGAGCCACGTCGATCGCTCCGTGATCGATGCGTCTGCGTTCGTTCGCACCAACGTGCAGGGCACGCAGGTGCTGCTCGACAAGAGCCGCCAGTTCAAGGTGGGCCGCTTCGTGCACGTGAGCACGGACGAGGTCTACGGCAGCTTGGGCGCTTGGGGCTTCTTCACCGAGGACACGCCGATGCAAGCCAACTCGCCATACTCGGCGAGCAAGGCTGGCAGCGATCTGCTCGTTCGCGCCGCAGTTCACACGCACGGGATGGACTGCGTCATCACGCGCTGCTCGAACAACTACGGTCCCTACCAATTCCCCGAGAAGCTGATCCCGTTGATGATCGCGAACGCTCTCGAGAGCAAGCAGTTGCCGGTCTACGGCGACGGCAAGAATGTGCGCGACTGGATCTACGTCACGGATCACTGCGAAGGCATCCGCGCAGCGATGGAGCGCGGCCAGGCCGGCGAGGTCTACAACTTCGGCGGCAACGCGGAGCGCGAGAACATCTACGTGATCAAGGAGATCCTGCGCTTGCTGGGCAAGGGCGAGAACTTGATTCACTACGTGAAGGACCGTCCGGGCCACGACCGTCGCTACGCGATGGATTCGTCGAAGGCACGCGCCACGCTCGGCTGGGAGCCGCGGCACACGTTCGAGCAGGGCCTGCGCCAGACGATCGATTGGTATGTCCAGAACCGCCAGTGGTGGGAACGAGTCCGCAGCGGCGCCTACCAGGACTACTACAAGCTTCAGTACGCAACGCGCTGAACGGGTAGCCCGGGCGGATTGCGCCCGCCGCCCATGTGCGTGTGCCCCGCGAGCCTCGGCGTCTTCGTGACGCCGATTGCTTTTCTGCGGTAGGCAGGAGGCGCGACAGCGCTGCGCCGCCATGGCTGTCGACGCGCAGCCTCCAATCGCCGCTGGATGGCTCCGAGCAAGCAATCTGGTGGCCTCATGTCGGCCTGCAGAAAACGTCGATAGCGACGAGGACTGCCCACTGTCGTCGCGATTGCGCTCAACAGTAGGTGATCTACGATGCACCGACTGCGCTCACCGTGCACCAACCCATCGATACCCTCGTGACCCCATACCGCCGTTCCGTCTTCTTCTTGCTGCTCGCAGCTCTGTGCGCCGCGCTGGCCTCGTGCAGCAGCTATGAGGAGAAGCGCATTCGCGAGCTCATGCACGAGAAGGGCTTTGGTTCGCGCGCCCAGGGCGACGCAACGGTCGAGAACTACGTTGCTGGCGGCGACAGCGTCGTGTTCTTGATTCCACCGATCGCCTACCAAGATCCCGCAGCGTCCGAGCTCGCGCGCCTTGCGGCACCTCAGACTCTGTCGATCGACGGCCGCATCATGATCCCCTACGCGGGGACCGTGCAGGTGTTGGGGCTCACTGAGTCGCAGCTCGCGACGCTCGTAAAGGGTCTGCTGCGTGGCGTGTTCCCGTACGAGATCGACATCCAGGCGCGCATCGTCGGCGAGAGCAAGATCATCTACGCGTTCGGCGAGACGGGAAGGAAGGGGCCCGTTCCGCTTGCGCCACTCGGGGCGGACATGACCTTGTTGAGGGCCGTTGCCTCGATCGGGTGGTCACCGCTCGCCAACCTGAGCCGCGTCCAATTGATCCGTCCTGATGCCGAGCACCCGCTCGTCGCCGAAGTGGACGTCTACCACATGATCATGAGCGGCAACACGCGCGCGAACATCCGCGTGCGCGAGAACGACATCATCTACATGCCGCCGACATTCCTCGGAATGGTTGCGCGCATCCTGGAGCGCATCCTGCAGCCGGTGAACGTCGCGGTGCAGACGATGCTGGGCCTCGCCAACATTCGTTGGGGCTATGACGCCGCGACGGGCAAGACGGACCAGTTCTTCTTCCGGTTCTGACGCGATGCGCGCCTGCATGAGTATGCGATTGGGGAGTGGCCGCAGCGGCCTGCACAACGTCCGGGGAGATAACCCATGAACGAGCAAACGATCGAGCTGCCGCAGCTGTCGCTCGCGCACTACTTCGACCTGCTCAAGCGCCGGCGCTGGCAGGTCATCCCGATCTCGCTGCTGGGTCTGTTCATCGGCGGAATCGTCGCGTTCTTCGTGCCGCGCTACTACGTGGCGGAGACATACGTCGACTACTACCGGCTCCCCAGCGACGTCGAAGCGAGGCCCGCAGAGGACCCGTTCAAGTTCGTCGTGGACAATGCGACGATCTTGATTCCGCAGGCCGTTGGAGCCACTGCGAAGAAGCTGGGTTGGGCGGAGAGCGCCATCGCCGATCCCTCCGACCGTCGTCAAGCAGAGCGCGAGATCGAGTCGCGTATCAGCGTGCACGACATGAATCGTGGCGAGGGCCGCAGCTATGCGCGCATCGTCGTGTCCTATCGCGACCGCGACGGCGTCAAGTCGGCGCAGTTCCTCAACACGCTGGTTGCCACTTGGATGGAGCAGCGGGTCGCCGACATGCGGCGCACCATTGCTCTGCAGTCCCAGCAAGCAAACCAGCGCGCGATTGCGGCGCTCGGCGAATACAACAGCATCAATCGCGACCTGACGCACCTCAGCGTCCAGCACGGGTTCGATCGTTTCTTCGATCCGGCTCTGCAGCGCGAAGACATGAGAGCTCGCGAAGACTCGCTGGCGCGCCAACAGGCTCGCTTGGGGGAAATCGAAGGCCAGATCGCGGCGCAGAAGCAGAAGCTCGCGATTGCCCAGCGAACGATGTCCGCGACGCCGCGGGAGCTGGACGCGGACGCATCCGACTTGCAGAGCCGCTTCCCGCCGGAATCCCAAGAGGCGAGGTGGTTCCTCGAATTGCGGGTTCGCAAGCAGAGCCTCGAGACGGCGATGGGCGAAGCGCATCCTCAGCGCGCGAGCACGGAGCGACGGATCGCCTGGCTCGAGAACCAACTCCGCAACCGACTCACGTCGGGAGCCGCGGCGGACAATCCGCGCATTCGAGATCTGAAGGCGATCATCGCTGAGAGCGAGACCGCGCTTGCGGGCGCAGAAGCCTCGCGCGAGGCGCTGATGAAGGCGCTGGAGGATGGGCGCGCTGAGCAGAAGCGCCGGGCCGATGCTGCTGAGACCTACTTCGCCAAGCAACGCGCGTTGCAGGAAGCGCAGCAGGTTCGCGACGAAGCGCGCAAGCAGTTGGACGCCGCGCTCGACTTGCAGCAGCAGCTCGATTCCAAGCCGCCGATCAAGCAAGTGGCGGAGGCCTATGTGCCCAAGAAGCCGACGGAGCCAAACATCTTCCTGGTCGCCGGCGTCGGCTGTTTGCTCGGTCTCGGCGGCGCAATCCTCTTGATCCTCGTGCTCGACATGCTGCGTGGCACGCTGAAGACGGTCGACGACGCGCAGCGAGCGCTGCCCGTGCCGATGCTCGGCGGCGTGAGCTTTCTCGAGACCGAGGAAGAGCGTTCGCTTGCTGTGGCCTCGCGACGACGCGTGTCCTTGCTTGCTGGCGGCATCTTGTTCGGCCTAGTCGTTGTGGTGACCACCTACTACGTGGCGCCGCACCGATTGCCGCCGTTCGCGCGCGACCTGCTGGCGATCGTACTCGGCGGCTAGAGTGGGCTCGTTTCGCGACCTTCTGGTGTTCGCGATCGTGATGCTGTCCTTGCCGGCCAGCTTCAAGCGGCCGTTCGTAGGATTGCTGGTCTTCAGTTGGCTTGCCTACATGCGCCCGCAGGACCTTTGCTGGTCTTTTGCGCGCGACATGCGCATGTCGTTCTACGTGGCCATGGCGATGATCGCCGGCTGGTGGGCGAACGAGCGAGGAAGGCGGGCGTTCGCGACGTGGGATGTGCGCACGTGGCTGATGGTGCTGCTCGGTGCGCTCGTGTTGCTGAGCTATGCGCAAGCGCGCGACCAGGCGGAATACGTCACGCGCTACCTGTTCGAGTTCCTCAAGATCATCGTCATCGCGCTGTTCACCAGCGGGCAGATCGACTCGCGGGAGCGCTTCCGCAACATGGTGGCGATGATCGCGGTTTGCCTCGCGTTCTTCGGTGTCAAGGGCGGCGTTTTCGGCGTGTTGACTGGCGGCGCAACGATCCTTCGCGGTCCAGGCGGGATGCTGGAGGACAACAACGACTTCGCTCTCGCTCTCGTGATGAATGTGCCGCTGTTGTGGTACATGGGCAGCAGCGAGCGAGCTCGTCCGTTCGTCTACCAGGCGTCGCGCGTTGGCATCGTGCTCACGGTGTTGACCATTCTGTTGACGCACAGCCGTGGCGCCTTCTTGGCGCTGGTTGCCACGGCAGTCTGGATCGCGTGGCGCACTGGAAACCTGCTGCGCGCGTTCGGCGGCCTCTTCGTCAGCGCGCTCGCCTTCTTGGCCTTTGCTCCCCGATCGGTGCTCGAACGCATGTCGACGATCGGCGACACGACGGACAGTTCTGCGATGGCGCGCCTGCAGTCGTGGAAGGTCGCGTTCCGCATGATCGAGGCCAACCCCTTCATGGGTGTCGGCGTGCGCAACTTCCAATCGAGCTATCTCAACTATGCGCAGTTGGCTCGAGTGGATGCGAAGACGACCTATGTCGCGCACAACTCGTACCTGCAGATCTGGGCCGAGAGCGGAACGGTCGCGTTCGGCGCCTATCTGTTGCTTCTGCTGTCCGTGTTCGCAACGTGTCGACGCGTCTACAAGATGGGCGTCTTGCGACCGGACCTGCGCTGGGCGATGGACTATGCGCGCATGATGGAGGCGACGACGGTCGGGTTCATGATCGGCGCCGTCTTCCTCAATCGCGGGCACTTCGACCTCGTCTACCACTGGATCGCGCTGGTAACGAGTCTGTCGTCGATCGTCGGGTATCACTGGCTTCGCCGTCCGGAAGCTCAGCAAGCAGGTAGCCGTAGCGGCTCGATCACCGTGGCTGGGCGCAGTCGTTTTGGCTCCCTGCCCGCCATGGTGAACGGCGCAACGCCGCGCTGGGGACGCTGACCATGTGCGGGATCGCCGGTGTCTGGTTTGCGGTTCGCTCGCGCGCAGTCGATCCATCGATGCTGCAGGCGATGGGTGACGCATTGGCGCATCGCGGCCCTGACGGCGCAGGCGTCCACATCCGCGATGGTTTTGGCTTCGCCCATCGGCGGCTGTCGATCGTCGATCTCGCCGCTGGCAAGCAGCCGATGGCGACGGCGGACGGTGCATACGTCGTCACGTTCAACGGCGAGATCTACAACTATCTCTAGCTGCGCGAAGAGCTGGAACGCGTTGGATACGTGTTCCGCACGAGCAGCGACACCGAAGTGCTGCTGCACGGCTATCGCCATTGGGGAACTGCGCTGTGCGATCGACTGCGCGGCATGTTCGCGTTCGCGATCGCGGACGTGGAGCGGCACGAGCTGTTCTGCGCTCGCGACCGCGTCGGCAAGAAGCCGTTCTATTGGACTGAATCGGAGGGTCGCTTCGCGTTCGCATCCGAGTTGAAGGCGCTGCATGCGCTCGGCATCCCGCGCAGGCTGCGAGCGGACGCGGTGGCTCAGTTCTTCGCGTTGCGCTACGTGCCCGATCCGATCACGGTGTTTGAAGGCGTGCACAAGTTGCCGCCGGCGCATTGGTGCTTGGTGCGCGATGGCAAGGTGCGCATGCAGCGTTATTGGGCTCCTCCGTTCGACGAAGTCGTGGAGATGCCGGATGCCGAGCGCCAGGACAAGGCGCTCGAGTTGCTCGATGAGGCAACGCGCATCCGCCTCATGGGTGAGGTGCCGCTCGCGCCGTTCCTGTCGGGCGGCATCGATAGCTATGCGATCGTCGATTCGATGACGCGCATGCAAGGTCGCGGGGTCAAGGCGTGCACAATTGGGTTCGAAGATCCCCGATTCGACGAACGCGAGGGTGCGCGCCAATCCGCGGCTGCGTGCGGGGCCGAGCTCTTCGTGGAGACGCTCGACGAGAAGGCGATGGTCGACATCGACTGGCTGTCGTTCACGTTCGACGAGCCGTTTGCGGACAGCAGCGCCGTGCCGACCTACCACGTGTGTCGGTTGGCGCGCAAACACGTCACGGTTGCCTTGGCAGGCGATGGTGGCGACGAGAACTTCTGCGGCTACCGCCGCTACGTGTTCGATTGGCGCGAGAACCAGGTGCGCGGCCTGATGCCGCGTGCTGCGTGGAGCGGACTCGCGGCGCTTGCGCCGAAGGGCGATTGGCTCCCGCGTCCGCTGCGGTGGCGTCGCACGCTGGAGAACCTGGCGAGGCGGCCTTCGTTGGCTTACGCCCGTTCCGTCAGCGCGAGCTTGCCAGAAGAAGTGTTCGCGTTGTTGCAGCCGGATCGCATGGCTGCGGCCGGTGATCCGCTGCACCCGGTGATCCAGGCATACGAAGCAGGTGAAGGCCGCGACGCGTTGCAGCGTGCCGTTGCTGCGGACTTCGCGACGTGGTTGCCAGGTGACATCCTCGTCAAGGCGGATCGCGCATCGATGGCGACGGCGCTCGAAGTGCGTGCGCCGTTCTTGGATCAACGGATGGTCGAGTTCGCGGCCCGCATGCCGAGTCGAGCGAAGCTCGATGGGATGCGGACGAAGGCGTTCTTGCGTCGCGCCCTCGCACGTCGGCTGGATCCCGAG
>CAIYFF010000017.1 GCA_903925435.1 uncultured Planctomycetota bacterium
AGATCGGGGAGATCCAAGGCGAGGACCTGCTCAAGGCGATGCTTGTGGCTGAGTACCTCATGGAGGAAAGCGACCTCAAGAAGCTCGACGAGCTCTTGAAGAAGTTGCCGGCTGGCGGCTCGATCTCGGAACGCATCGAGAAAGCAATGGGCGAGCCGTTGCCTACGTTTGAAGAGCGCTGGCGCCAGTGGATCGTCGGTTTCCCCGAAGGCCTCGCACAGAAACTAGCGGTCAACGCAGAGTCGATGGATCCGGCCGATGCGGCGGCACTAGGCCATTTGAACGGCATTCGCATCAGAGCCTTCGAGGGTGCCGCTGGCTTTGTGCGCGATTGTAAGCCAATCACGTTGGATGTCGAACTGAGCAACTCGTGCCGCGCCCACGCGGCGTATCTCGAGAACCACCCAGAGATGGCTGCGAAGTGGCCGGATGCGCACGAGGAGAACCCTGAGCACGCGGACTGGTCTGCGGTCGGCGCGTGGGCTGGCGGCCACTCGGTGATCGCTCCAGGTGACGGAGATGGATTGAGCGCGATCGAGAGCTGGATGGGAACCTTCTACCACCGCCTGCCATTGATCGACCCCGGCCTCTTGCGCGTCGGACTCGGCATCTCTGGCGACTGCGTCGTGATGGACTCTGGCTCGATGGTGGAGTTCGTCAACCAGGGTTGGCATGTGGGGTGGCCGCCTGAGAACGCGACCAACGTGCCCACGCGGTTCGTCCCGGAGTTACCCAATCCTGTGCCTGGCGAGGATCAGTCCAAGTTTGGCTATCCCATCACCATGCAGGTGGGCGTCAGCACCGACGGCAGCGAAGTCGAGGTCGACATGCGGTTGCTGGATGGCACCGAGGTCGTTCCTTGCTGGTTCTCGTCGCCGCAGAAGCCAACCTATGTCGAACACGCGCCTGCAGGCGCGTTCTGCCTGATTCCCAAGCAGCGGTTGAGGTCGTCGACCACATACACGGTTGAAGCCGTGTTCCGCCGCGACCAGAAGCGCGTTGCTTGGACGTTTCGGACTGGCAGCAAGTGACGCTGACTGAGCCCCGTTCCGTCAGCGCTTCGCTTTGCTGCGCTTCACGCGGAAGCGCAGCTTCGGCACGAGCATCAGTGCCTCGCGCGCGACCTTGCCGCTCATCTTCGAATTGCCGACTTGGCGATCGATGAAGTGGATTGGCGCTTCGCGCACGACGAAGCCGGCGCGCACCATGCGGAACGCCATCTCGATCTGGAACGCGTAGCCCTGGGCGGAGACCGCGGCGAGGTCGAGTTGCTGCAGCGCGCTCGCGCGGAAGCAGCGGAAGCCGGCAGTGTTGTCGCGGATGCCCGACGACAGCCACATCCGCGTGTAGAGGTTGGCGCCGCGAGACAGCATGCGGCGGCGGAAGTCCCAGCCCACCGTGCACCCGCCGCGCACGTAGCGCGAGCCGATCGCGAGGTCGCAGTCCTTGGCGACGTGCAGCAAGCGCGGCAGGTCCCACGGAGCATGGCTGAAGTCGCAGTCCATCTCGCAGACGAACTCGTAGCCGCGCACGAACGCTTCGGCGAAGCCTGCGAGATACGCAGTGCCAAGGCCCTGCTTGCCGGCGCGATGGAGCACGGTCACGCGTGGATCGACGGCGGCGCGGCGATCCGCGATTGCACCCGTGCCGTCCGGCGACCCGTCGTCGACGACGAGCACATCCACCGCCGCATAGGCGAGGATCGCGTCGAGCATCGGCAGGATGTTGTCCTTCTCGTTGTAGGTCGGCAGCACGACGAGCGTGCGGCCAGGCGCTGCATGCGGGCGGGTCGGAACCGGGCCCTTCCCTGCCGCGATGCCAGCGCGCGCAGCCGCGACCGCGCTCGCCTCGTCTTGGCCCTGCAGCACGACGATGTGCGAGCTGTCGCTGCCGTTCTTCACTGCGACCTCGGCTGCCGCGAAGTCCTCGACGACGAGCAACTCGTCGACGACAGGCTTGGGCTGCCACGCAACGCCGCGTTGCGGCGCCAGTTTTTGGGCAGGCGTGGACATCAGCGGCTGCCTCGCAGCTGGGCCGACACATCAGCGCACAGGTTTTTAATGAGCGTCAGGTTCAAGCGAGCCCTCCCAGGCCCAAACAGAGCGCCGCGTGGCCGAGTTCTGGCGACGCGACGTACAACCGGACGGTAGAGCAGTACGGCGAACTGCGCCATGGGGTCGAATGCGGCGACATGCGGCGTTGCGCGTCTTGGACAACCCGCGCGGCCGCGGCTATCCATTCGCACGTGACCAAGCACTTCGATCCTGCGTCCGCCAAGCAGCGCCTGCTTCAGCTCGTTCGCGAGAAGGCATATCGCGATGGCATCGACATCACGCTCGCATCGGGCAAGAAGTCGAACTTCTACATCAACGGCAAGAAGGTGAGTCTGCACCCCGAAGGGTTGTGGCTGATCGCTCGCTTGATGCTCGATGCGTTGAAGCGTCATCCCGAAGTGACGGCGATCGGCGGACTGACGATCGGCGCGGACCCGATCGCGAGCGCGATTGCCGCGCTGTCGTTCGAGACGGGGCAGAACCTGCCCGCGTTCCTCGTGCGCAAGGAGCCGAAGGGTCACGGCACGGGCTCGCGCATCGAGGGCGATCTCGCTGCGGGCCAGAAGGTCGCGATCATCGAAGACACGGTCACGACTGGCGGCTCGGCGCGGAAGGCGATCGAAGCCGTGCGCGAAGTCGGCGCGATTCCGGTCGTCGTGTTGACGATCGCAGACCGCGAGGACCCGGACGCAGATGCGTTCCGCAAGGAGTTCCCCGTGGTGCGGCTGGTGACGTTGTCCGAGATCCGCGCCAAGTGACGCGGGTCGTCGCATGACCGTCGTCGCGATCGTTCCTGCAGCCGGCAAGGGCCGGCGCATGGGCGCTGACAAAGCGCTGCTCGACCTCGCGGGAACGACGGCGATCGAGCGCATCGCGCGCGCGTTGCTCGCTGCTGGAATCGACGAGTTGCTCGTCGTGCGCAGCCACGGCGCAGCGCCGTTGCCGCAGCTGCCGATCGCGCATCGCGTCGTTCTCGTGTCCGGCGATGGCGACATGGCGGACAGCTTGCGAGCAGCAGAACGCGAGTTGCCATCCTCGTGCGCGACGGTCGTCGTGCTGCCTGTCGACCATGCGCTGGTCGAGGCCGACACGATTGCGGCCGTGGTCGCGATGGCGCAACGCGATGGTGCTGCGATCGCGCGGCCGACGTTCCGCGGCAAGCCAGGCCACCCCGTTGCGCTGCGTCGCGCAGCGTTTGCGGCAATCCAGCGCGATGGCGTCGTGTTGCGCGATGTCGTGCGGCAGGACCGCGATCGCGTTCGCGATGTGCCGACGTCCAATGCATGGACGATCGCGGACCTCGACGAACCGAAGGACCTTGAAGGCGCGCGCGCTGCGTTGTGCGCAGAGCCAGGCAGCGTGGTGGAGACGATGCTGCGTCATCGCAGCCATCGCGCGTATGCGCCCACGCCGCTGCATCAAGGCCAACTCGAACGGATCGTCGATGCCGCGCGGCATGCGTCGACGTCGAGCTTCATCCAGGCCTATGCGGTCATCTCGGTCGAGGATGCAGAGCGTCGGCGCAAGGTCGCTGCATTGTGCGCCGACCAGAAGCACATCGCCGATGCGCCCGTGTTCGTCGCGGTGTGCGCCGATCTGCACAAGATCGCTGAGTGCTGCAGGGCAGCTGGACAGGTCGTGCAATCGCAGAGTCTCGAGCTGTTCTTGCAGGCGACGGTCGATGCGGCGCTGCTCGGACAGAACCTCGCGCTTGCAGCCGAATCCGAAGGGCTTGGCATCTGCATGATTGGCGCGGCGCGCAATCGTCCGATCGAGCTCGCAGAGTTGCTCGCGCTGCCAAAGCACTGCTACGTGGTGTTCGGCATGACGATCGGCACGCCGACCGATGATCCTGCGCCGCGCGGCCGCATGCCGCTTGCAGGCGTGCTGCATCGCGAGGTCTACGATTCGCGTGGCATCGACGCGGTGTTGGCAGGCGCCGACGCCGGCATGAAGGAGTGGGCGCGGCGCTGCAACGAGCGCGGCGGCTACCAGGGGCGACCCGTCAGCCTCGACAAGGGTTGGACCGATCGCATGGCGCAGATGTGGGGCGAGCGCAGTTCCTACGCAGCAGCCCGCGCTGCGCTTCTCGACGAGTTGCGCCGGCTCGGCTTCGGCTTGTCGTGACGGGGCGCGGGGTTCGCGTTCGCGCGGCGCTCTGCTAGAAGTTGCGCACCCGCCGCCTCACTGAGCCAACTATGCGCATCCAACGTCTCGCTCTCCTATCGATCGTCGCGATCAGTTCCGTCTCGTGCATGCCGCATGCGCGCGCATACGTTGGCGCTGCGTTCACGAGCGTGGACGGCAACGTCGCTCTGCAGAACGCCGTCAACACGCTCGATCTCAACCAGGATCGCAATTCGCTCGGTGGCCTTGGCGCGGACGAGACGACGGGCTCCGCGTATCTGCGCGCTGAAGCCGATTGGGGCCCGCATCGCGTTCGTCTGAGCGGCTTCGGCGCGACGCCGTCTGGCGAGGGCACGTTGGCCGAGCCGTTTGGTGATCTTGCTGCGGGCACGAACGTGCGCAGCCAACTCGACTACGTCAACTTCAACGGCGCCTACACGTGGGACGTCGTGCCGACGGATCTCGTTCGCGTTGGTCTCGGCGTCGAGATGGGTTGGCACTCGTGGGATCTGCTCGTCGACGACCGCGGCAGCCTCGCGTTCGAGCGGCTCGAGGCGGACCTGTTCTTGCCGATGCCGTGCATCGACGCAGAACTCGACCTCGGCCCGGTCTCGCTCGTCGCCAACTTCGGCGCGTTCGACATCGACATGGGCGACGCGGACGGCCAGTACTACGACGCCGAAGCCTTCCTGCGTTGGACGCCGCTGATGAGCGTCGAGTTCATGGGCGGTTGGCGCAGTCTCTCGGTCGACGCCAACGGCGAGGCCGATGGCCGCAAGTTCGACGCGGACTTCGACGTCTCCGGTTGGTTCATCGGCGGCGGCATCGCGTTCTGATCGACGCCTCGCTCGGTCCCTGTCGGCGGCGTCGCTTTTGGTTGTGCGACACCGCCGACTCCCAGCTTCTGCATCGACTCAGCGTGTGCTGAGCGTCATGCGCTGCCCCGCGAAGTCGCCACGCGCGATTTGTTCGCGCAGCGATGTGAGGCATTCGCGCGGCTGTCCGCGCGCTACGAACCAGATCGGCACGCCGATGGGATAGGTCCCGTCTTCGAACGCGCCGACGCTCGGCTGTGCGCCGTCGATCGTGACGATTCGCACAGTCGCGCTCTCGGGCAGCGCAGCGATGGGCACGAACGCGATCGCGTTGGGATCGCGGGCCACCGCTTCGAGCGCCGCCTCCGTCGAGTCTGCCCACATGGCAGCGCCCGACAGACGGCGGCCGGGCGCGAGCGAGCGCATTGCGCGCTCCGATGCGCCGTTTGCCTGCGGCACGATGAACGTCACCGGACCGGCGTCGAGCCGGATCTGGCGCCAGTCGACGGTGGTTCCGTCGGCTAGCAATCGCGCGTCTTCGAGCCGCAGGTTGTACACCGAGGAAGACGGGTGCACCGCGAAGCCGAACAGTTCCACGCCGAGCATGCTCGCCGTGACTCCGTCCTGCAGTTCGCGCGGCGCTGGCGGCACGGTCGCGAGCGCTGCGTCAGCTTTGCCGAGCAGCAGCAACTCGATCGTGTCGCGTTCCTCGTGCACGGACCACAGCAGTTGCGCCGTGTCCGAGTCGTGCTCTCCAGGCAACGATCCGCCGAGGATCGCGCAGGCCTCACGGCCGAGCGCGAGTAACTCATTGCGGACCGTCGGCAAACCGTAGTTTGCGCGTTCGGCCATCGGAGCAGCCGGGGCCATCCAGCCCGCGGCAGCGAGGTCGATGCAGACGGGTTCCACCGGGTCGTCGCCAGCGCTTCGCAGCGCAGCTCCATCCTTCGGCGGCGGCATCTCTGAGGTGCACGCTGCGAGCGCAAGCAGCGCCGCGACGCGCGCTCCCAGAGCGCCAGTTCCCGTCGTGTTCTCGAACAGTCCCATCTTCAAGGTGATGGGGTATCGAACAATCGACGCGACTCATGAAACGAGCTGTCGCGTTCTTGGACAGTGGCTGTGACGCAGTCGCGCGAACGCGCGATGCGATCAGCGTTTCGTCAACGCGGCGCCGAGCGCTTCGTACAGGTGCGTGCGGTCGATCGGCTTGGTTGCAAAGCCACTGCACCCAGCTTCTGCGCAGCGCGCGCGGTCTTCAGGCAGCACGTTGGCGGTCAGCGCGATGATCGGGCCTGAGTAGCCGTGACCACGCAGCGTCTTGGTCGCCTCGATGCCATCCATCACGGGCATCTGCATATCCATCAGAATTGCGTCGAACGGCTGGCTCGAAGCGGCCTGGAGCACGCGCTCGACCGCAGCCGCGCCGTTGTCGACGACTTCCACTTCGAGTCCCGCGACTTGCAGAATGCGTTCGATCAATCGCTGGTTGTCGATGCCGTCGTCGGCAACGAGCACGCGTCCTGCGAGTCTTGGCGCAGTGCGACGCACGCGTTCTTCTTGCGGCGGAAGCACCGTGCTCTGCGATGGCTCGATGGGGCCCGTCGCAATCGAACATACGAAGGTGCTGCCGTATCCAACTGCGCTGGTCACCTTGAGATCGCCGCCGAGCATCGCCGCGAGCCGCTTGCTGATGTCGAGGCCGAGGCCCGTGCCGCCGTACTTGCGACTGATCGAGCTGTCGGCTTGCGCGAACGACTGGAACAGCGTGGCGATTTGATCTTTTGAGATGCCGATGCCGGTGTCCTTCACGGACAGGCGACACAGTTGCGCGGCATAGTCCGCCGAGACCTCGATCGTCACGCTGCCACGGTCAGTGAACTTGATCGCGTTGCCGACGAGGTTGAGCAGGATCTGACGAATGCGCGTCGGGTCGCTGAGGATCGTGGACGGCAGCGGTTGCGCGAGGCGCAGGTCCAACGCCAGTCCTTTCGCGCGCGCGCGCGGGCTCAGCATGCGGCGCACTTCTTCGGCGATCTCCACCACGTTGGTGGCGCGAGTCTCGAGCCCCATGCTGCCAGCCTCGATCTTCGACAGGTCGAGGATGTCGTTGATGATCGTCATCAGGTGTTGCCCGTTGCGCTGGATCACCTGTAGCGCGTCGTGACGATCCGACGGCGTCATCGCGCTGCTTTCGAGTTCCTCCGAATAGCCGATGATCGCAGTGAGCGGCGTGCGGATCTCGTGGCTCATGTTGGCGAGGAACGAGGCCTTCGCGCGCGCGCCGAGTTCTGCTTGTTGCCGAGCTTCGTCGAGTTCTTTGCGCGTGCGCAGATCCTCGGTCATGTCGCGCAGGATGCCGACGTAGCACTGGTTGCCGCGAATGATCGCTGCATTCACTGCAAGGCTGCACGGGAACGTGGACCCGTCGGTTCGCAGCGCCATGACCTCGCGCGCAAAGCCGAGGATGCGCGGCTTCCTGCCGTCCGCGACAGCGCGCATGCTGTTGTCGTGCTGCGAGCGCAAATCAGGCGGGATGAAACGCGAGAGGCTCAGTCCAACCGCTTGATTGGCTGGGCAGAGGAACATCTTCTCCGCGCCAGGGTTGAACAGCAGCACCTTGCCGTCTTCGTCGATCGTGATGATCGCATCCGTTGCGCAAGAGACGATCGCGCGCATGTGGTCGCTCGACAACTCGGCTTGGTCGAACAGCGACCAAATCGTGTCGCCGAGGGACTGCATGTCCTGATTGGGCAGCAGCGGCGGAGTGCGATCGCCATGTCCTTCGACTCGTGCGCCAAGGCGTCGCCGCAGCGACTTCATGGGCAGGATCACGTGGCGCATCATCGTCGCGACCAGCACGGCGAGCAGGCAGAACACAGTGCCCATCGTCGCGAAGAGAAGGAGCCGATGTTGCTGTTTCGCTCGACCGAGGAAGTCGGATGGATCCAGGCGCACCAGCACGGCGCCAGCCACGCGGCGCGTCGGTGTGCTGCGGAGTTCGGGATCGTTGAGATTGGTCAGCGAGAACGGCAGCGCGTAGTGGAACTCGCGACGAACGACGTCAAGCGAGTGCTGCGCGCGGAGGTCGTCCTCGAGTCGAAAGCGCTTCTCCCAATCGCCGCGCACATCGTGCAACGCGAGGTTGATCCAGTCCTGGTTCGTCGAACCGAGCACGGTGAGCGGATCGCCACCGACGACGGCGAGGTCGAGCACGTCGCGGTGGCTGCCGAGCATGCGCACCTTGCGGTGGATCTGTCGGCGATCGGTCGCGACGTTGGCCTCGAGCAGCAGGCTGTTGGCGTACACCTCGGCGCGGTTGGTGAGTTGCGTGTCGACCATCGCCTCGATCTGGGCGCTCGTTGCGTAGGCCATCGCGATCGCGGCGGCGATGCCTGCTGCGAGCGTCGTGGTCAGAACGACCTGGATGAGGGGGAAACGCTTCACTTCGTGCGCTCGTAGATGGCGTTCACCGCGGGGCTGCTGGTGCGATCAACTCGGGTGCGAATCGGTGCCCTGCGTGGATGGGACGAACGGGATCGCGTCGCGGGCCGCAGGTCGCGCGGATCACGTCTGCGAGTCGCGCATGAATCGTGTGGATGCGGTCCGAACCCCAGATCCACTCGTGCTGGTCCTTCAGTTCGAAGTAGCGGACGCCCTCTGCAGCGCTGTCCCACGCGCTCGGTTCGATGCCCATCTGCCGGCACTTGTGGGCGACAGCGGTCTTGGGGTTGCGTCGCGCGAACTCTGCGGTGTCGGCCATCACCGCGTAGAAGCGGTTCAAGAACGTCGGGTCCGCATCGAGGATGTCGGGGTCGACGCAGAAGACATCGATCACCTCATCCGGGATTTCCGCGCTGCTGAACACCGTCGCAATGCCGGGGAGTTCGCGGATCGACAGTGATGCCGGCGGATAGGTGATCGCAGCTTCGATGCGGCCTTCCTTCATCGCCAAGACCATCTCCGTCTGGTCCATGCCGATCGCGTCTACGTCTTGAACCTTCAGTCCTGCGCGATCGAGCATGCGCGCGAGCACGAAGATGCCGAGCGAGTTGGGTTCGTAGGCGATTCGTTTGCCCCTGAGGTCCGCCACGCTCGTGGCATCCTTGGCCAACGCCACGTCCGCGCCATCGCTCGCATCCGCGACCCAGATGACCTCGGCGGAGCGTCGACCCTGGTTCACCTCGAGCACCTCGACAAGCGTCGAGGGCATGAAGTCGATCTGGCCCAACTGGTAGGCCCGCGCCATGTCGTGAAGAGACGTGTATTCGACGATGTGCACGTCGAATCCATGCGCCGCGAAGATGCCCTCGTGCTCCGCGACCGCGAGGTCCAAGTAGCCAGGCCACGGATTGAGTCCGATGCGCAGCTTCTCTTTGGGCTCGTTTTGGCCGCACGCGGCGAGGAACAGGAGCAGGAGGACGAGGGTTCGCATGGCAGATCCGTGGCGGGGAATCAGGCCTTGCTATCGGCGCGTTCTGCGCCGGAACTCGTGCACAAATCGGTGGGCGGCGGCTCTGCTCGGCTGCGCGGCGCGGACCTACGCGATCACCAGCGCTCTTGCAGCATCTTCACGGCGCGCGAAAGGCGCTGACGGACGGCCTCGTCCGTGATGTGCAGCCGTTCGGCGATCGCTGTGTTGTCGAGGCCGCGCAGGCGCAGCTCGATCGCTTCGCGGTAGGGCTCGGGCAAGGTCGCGATCAGCAACTGCACGCGCTTCTTGTCCTCGGCGTCCGAGGCGTGGACCGACGGCGTGGGGTCGTCGGACGGCACGGTGGACGAGTCGAAGGTCGAGCCAAGCTCGTTGCGGCGCACCGTGTGACGCCGGGCCTGCTGGGCGGTCTTCTGGGTCAGGATCGCGTGGGAGAACGCCAGGAACTCAGCCCACGTCGTCCCGCGGAAGGTCTCCGCCTGCCGCACCAGCTGCAGCATGCCCTCTTGGAGCAGGTCCTCGGAGTCGAACCCAAGGCGCAGCGGGCTCTTGGCCGGGAGATTTTTCCTAGCCAGCGACCGCAGGCGGGGGAGCAGCCCCGTCAGCAACTCGGCCGAGGTCGCCTGACGCAAGCCGCGAAGCTCGTCGAGCAACTCGATCAGGTCCTGGGGTGGGGTGGCTTCCTCCATGCTGTGGCGCTTTCGCACGAGGAAGGATGTGCGTGCCCGCGGTTTGTGACGGGGTTCCTCAAAAAAGCTGAAGATTCACCCCACTTCCTGTCACAAGTCGCCGCGGCGCGGGTTCTTAGGGGGGCACCAAAAGTGCTTCCGCGCGGCTTCGGGCCTTGCGGAAGGAGGAAAGTCCCGTCTTCCACCCCAGGGTCTCGTTCATGCGCTCTAGCGCATCTGGCCGGTCCTGGGGTGGGCGATGTGTGTGCCCAGTCTTTTCGCAGTGTTTGTGTGTGTCCGGGACGGGGTCTTTCGGGGCCCTGGCCCGGCTTCTTCCGAGGCCCATCTCCAGCGGCCAACGCGCGGTGGGATGGGCGAAACCCCGCAGCTTCGGGCTCAAGCCTGCGGGTCTGGTTGGCCGATCACGGCGAGGTCACACCTCAATCCGTCCAGAACCAATCATGGCCCATCGCCTTCGTCCGAACGCGCCGTTGACCGGCCTCGTCCTCGCCCTCGCAGCTTGCTCGGGCAGCTCTAGCAACAACGCAGCGCCGAGCTTCGGCACGATCCCGCAGCAGCGAGTCGCCGGCGGCACGACGTTCACGCTCGACCTCGAGCCCTACGTTCAGGATCGCGAAGACGCTGACGCGACGATGACCTACTCCGTCGTCTCGGGCGGTGGGGCGATCGCGCTCGGCACGCCGAGCGGCGGCGTGACGCCGGTCGAGTACACCAACAACTTCGACACGCTGGGCAACTACACGGTTCTCGTTCGCGCAACGGACTCGGGTGGCAAGTCGACGGACACGAGCTTCGACCTCGAAGTGACCTCCGCGCGCCTCGCCGCGGTGCAACAGAACACGTCTGGCCTGCTGCTTCTCGACGTCGACACCAATGCGACGGTCCAAGTCGTCTCGGGCGGCAATCAGCCTGACTACGTCGGCGGCACGCCGCTGGGCTGCGCGATCTACCAGATCGGAACGGGCGTCAACAAGCAGCTCTGGATCTACGACCTCGTCACGCGCAGCAGCCGTCGCATTGCGACGGACAAGACCTGGGTGACCTACGTGGCGCAAACGAGCACGGGCCGCATCGTGTTCACGTCGGGCCCGTCGAGCGATACGGATCTCTGGATCTACAACCCGTCCACCGGCTTCACGACCGAGATCTCGGCGCAGGCTGGCGAGATCGACGGCAGCGCCGTCGTCACGACGGATGACCTCGTCTTCTACGAGCGTGGCAACAATGGCCAGTCGGATGTCTGGTACTTCGATCCGACGCTCGGCACGTCGACTTCGGTGGCGACGGCGTCGTCCAATGAAGTGATTCGTGGCGCGCTCGAGAACGGCGCCGTGATGTTCACGCGCATCGGCGGCGGCGGCGAGACCGACCTCTACTACGTCTCGCTCGCGACCGGCGTGCTCGAGGTCGGCAGCGACCTGGGAACGACGGAGCAGAGCCAGAGCAAGACCTATGCTGGCGTCACAAGCGACAACAAGGTGGTGTTCGAGCTCGCGGCCGTGAGCGGCACCGACCTCTACGTCTGGAACTCGTCGAGCGGCACGACGCGCGCGATCGCGACCAATGGCGAAGAGGACCGGTTCGAAGGCGTGACGGACTCGGATGTCATCGTCTATCGCCGCGAGTTCTCGAGCTCCAACCACGACCTCTACGTCTACACGTGGGCTGGCAATGCCTCGACGGCGGTGGCGGTCACCTCGGATCGCGAGAACTACCTCGCTTCGCTGAGCACTGGCGACTTCGTCTACGAGCGCTTCTCGTCTGGCGACCAGTCGATGGACGTCATTGTCTACTCGGTCACGGGCGCCAGCATCGTGACGCTGGCCGAGACGGGCGCGGATGACTTCACGTTCCAGGCGGTGCTCAGCGACGACACGGTCGTTTACTTGCACGAGGCTTCGACGCCGGTGCTCTATGCGCATCCGTCCTCGGGTTCGGCCATCGCGGTCGCGACCGGCAATGCTCCGGTCTTCAAGCAAGAGACGACGGGCGGCGACTTCGTCTACGAGACGACGAGCACTGGCAACACCGACGTGTTCTTGTGGGATGACTCGGGTTCGACCAGTGTCACGATCGGCAACGCCGCCGGCGATGAGGCCTTCATGGCCTACACGGCTGCGGGCACTGTGCTGTTCACGCGCGTGACCACCGGCAACACCAACGCGGACCTGTTCGTGTGGAACGGCACGACCGCGACGCAGGTGACCGACGAGGACACCGCAGGCCAGCGCTACGACCACACGGTCGTCGGTTCGTTCGCCGCAATTCTCTGATCGCCTTTGCGATCGCGGGCTTTGGTCCGCTCCTGCGCAACCGGCCGCCACGTGCGGCCGGTTGCGTTTGTGCGCCGCGCATTCGTCGTCGCTCACGACGAGCGCGCGTGAGCCGCTGCAAAAAGTCGCGATTTCCGCGTGCGCTCTTCGTCACCTTGACTCTCTGCATGGGCAGTCTTCTCCTCTGACAGTCCCTCCGACCGTCCCCATCTCTCCCTCGTTTCGGAGTTAGCCCATGCTGAGCCGATCGGCCATTGCCTACGGCATTTCGTTGGCGTTCGTCGCCACCTCTCTGGCTGCGCAAAAGCCGCAGTCATCTCCTGGATACAGCCTTGAGCAGCGCGTTGCGCTCGCATTGCCTGACCGCGATTTCGACCGCCAATGTGAGTCGGAGTCGATTGCGTGGCGGCAGTTCGTCGAGCAAAGCGGCGGCCAGTGGATCAGCCAATGGAACCGCGCGTCGGGCACTCCGAGCGCGATCTGGGGCAGTGGCCTGCCCCTCAGCGATTGGCGCGGCAACACGCAAGTAGAAGCCCGTCGCCAAGCGAACAACCTGCTTGTGCGACAGAGTGACTTGCTCGGCACCGGCCAGAGCGAGTTCCGCGAAGCGATCGCATCGCGCATCGGTTCCAACTGGTCGTTCGTATTCAACCAGTACTACCAAGGCCTGAAGGTCGAAGGTGGCCGCGCCGATGTGCGCGTGCACATGACCGGCAAGGTCTCGATGTTCGGCGCGGTCGCGTTCGCGATCCCCGCTGGCTTCTCCACGACGCCCGCGATCGATGAACTCACGGCGACGTGGACTGCGTGGCAAGCACTCGGCATGACGCCGCCCGCCGTTCGCCAGCCCAACGACAAGCGCACGCCGCGCCTCGTGATCGCCGGCAACGCGAACGCGAGCAAGCAAGAGCCCGTCGTGCTCGCATGGGAGATCCCGGTGAGCGCAGTCGACGCAGAAGGTCGCGGCCCGATCGGTCGCTACCTCGTCGATGCACAGACGGGTCGCGTCGTTCGCTACGAGAACGACAAGCACGAGTGCGGCGATCCGTCGTGCGCGGTGCAGCCACGCGGCTTCGAACGCAGCGGTGGCGAGAACGCATCGCAGCCGACTGCGGCGCTACCGGTCGTCAGCGGCACGGTCCGCGGCTGGACCCGCATGGGTGTTGGCGCGAACTCGGCGCTGCAGAACGTTCCGCTCGCTGGCGTCGAGATCAACGTGCCCGGTGTGGGCGTGGTCGTGACCGATGCGAACGGCAACTTCTCGGCGAACGTCAACACGACGACGAACGTGAGCGTCGTGCTCGACGGCACGCGCATGCAGACGAT
>CAIYFF010000018.1 GCA_903925435.1 uncultured Planctomycetota bacterium
CGAAGGCGTGCTCGTGCTCGCGAGCGGCAACGTGACGCACAACTTGCGCGACGCATTCTCCCGCATGGAGTCCGGGGATCTCGCCGTGCCCGCATGGGCCAAGGGCTTCGACGACGCGGTCGTTGCGGCGATCAGCCAGCGCGACGACGAACGGCTGTGCGGCATGCTCGCCACGGCAGAGGGCAAGCGCGCGCATCCGCATCCAGACCATTGGTGGCCGTTGCTGCACGCCGCTGGCGCTGCGATGAGGGACGACGAGCGCAGCTACCCGATCGAGGGATTCGACCTCGGGTCGTTGTCCATGCGCGCAGTGTTGTTTGGCGCGTAGGCGCAGCGCATTCAGGTTGCTCCGCCTTTGCGGAGTGCATGCGGTCCAGTAACCACACGTCACCATGAAACTCCTCTCGATTGCGTTCCTGTCGTTGGCGTCCCTCTTCGGCGCGCAGAAGGTCATCGCGCCCTCGCTCGTTGCGGTTGCCCAAGATCCCATGGTCGCAGGCCCGCAGCACGAGCTGCTGCAGCGCTACGCAGGCACTTGGGACGCAGTGCTGACGACGCAAGGCCAAGACGGCAAGGACGAGCAATCGAAGGGCGTGCTCGTCGCCAAGAAGTCCGCAGGCTTCTTCGTCGTCGATGACTTCGAGGCGGAGTTCATGGGCCAGAAGTTCGTGGGCCACGGCGTGCACGGCTACTGCCCGGTGCGCGGCGCATACTTCACGCACTGGACGGACTCGATGTCGCCGTCGCCGCTTCGCGCAGAAGGCCAATACGACGAGAAGTCCAAGACGCTCACGCTGGTCGGCGAGTGCGTCGGCATGAGCGGCAAGTTGGAGCCGTGCCGCATCGTGACGAAGCACGCGGACGCGGATCATCAGTCGTTCGAGTTGTGGATGCAGGGGCCGGACGACAAGGAAGCCCGCGTGCTGCGCATCGACTACACGCGCCGCAAGTGAGATGAGCGCGGCGGACCCACAGCAGGCCTTGTTCGCGCTGGGTCGCCCTTCCGTGGGCGCGATCTTCTGGCGGTTTCTCGGCTACGGCGCCCATGCGTTTGGTGGCCCCGTTGCGCAGATTGCGATGTTGCGCGAGCAACTCGTCGCGCGCGAGCGGTGGACGTCGCATGACACGTTCACGCGCGCGCTCGCGGTCTACCAAGCGTTGCCTGGGCCCGAAGCGCATGAAATGTGCTGCTGGTTTGGCCATTTGGCGCGCGGCCGACTCGGCGCGATCGCCGCTGGCTTGGGTTTCATGCTGCCAGGCTTCGCGTTGATGCTGCTGTCGGCGTGGCTCTACACGACCTACGGACTGAGCGAGCCGTGGGTGATGGCGGCGTTCTCTGGCGTTCAGATTGCAGCGCTTGCGTTGCTCGTTCGCGCGGTGCCAAAGCTCGCATCGCATGCGCTGAAGGTGCGCGGCGCCTACGTCGTTGCCGCGGTTGCCTTCGTGAGCGAGTGGTTCGTTGCTCCGTTCTGGATGCCGATGGTGTTTGGCGCGATGTGGTGCGCCGGTGGCGCGCGCGGATCGGCGCTGCGGCTTGCTGCCGTCGTTCTGTGCGGCGCAGCGCTGTGGCGCTACGCGTCGGCCGAAGGCGCCCGCGAGGTTGCGGGTGCGATCGTCGCAGCGGAGTCCGGCGCTGCCGACGCGTGGAGCCTGTTCGTCACGGGATGCAAGGGCGGGTTGCTGACGTTTGGCGGCGCGTACTGCGCCATTCCGTTCGTGCGCGCCGATGTCGTGACGAAGCATGCGTGGCTCAGTGATGGCCAGTTCCTCGATGGCCTCGCGATCGGCGGCGTGCTTCCGGCCCCGCTCGTGATCTTTGTGACGTTCGCGGGATTCGTGGCCGATGCTTGGATCGGCGCGTTTGCGATCACGGCCGGCATGTTCTTGCCGTCGTTCGCCTTCACGATCATCGGCCATCGGCTCGTCGATCGGCTCGTGCACGCGCCGCGCTTCCATGCGGCGCTCGACGGCGTCGCGGCATCGGTCGTCGGCATCGTCACGGTGACGGCGGTGCGGTTGTGCGTCGAGCGGTTCGATGGGCTGTTCTCGATCGCGGTGTTCGTCGTTGCTTGGGTCGTGCTCGTGCGCGCGCGCTCGCTCAAGGCGATCCCGCTCGTGATGGCCGCAGCGGCGGTCGCGGGCGTTCTTGCCGGTTGAGCTCGGTTGGCGTGCGCCGCGAAGTTGGTCGCCTGCGCTGCGCCGTCGCGCGCATTCGCTGCGGCGTCACCCGTGCTCGGCTCGAATGCGCACCAAACACCGTCGCCGGTTGTCGCGCATCGCGTGCGCATCTAGCGTGGGGCCGATGCGCATTGGCCGGCTATTCGCGTTCTCGTTGATCAGTGTGTTTGCCGCTTGTGGCAACGATGCCGTTGCGACGGCCTCGCTCACGCAACTGGATCTTCAGTCGGTTCCCGCGCAGTTGCAGCCGGGATCGCTGATTGCGTTGCGGCCATTCTTCCGCGCAGGCACGGGCCGCATCGACCCTGATGTCGGGCCGGTCGACAGCGGCCAGGCTTACGTCGTCGGCCCATTCGCTGCGTCGCGCACCTACACACTGACCGTCACGGATGGTCCCAATGTGTCGGCGAAGCAACTCGTGGTCCCGTTTCAGTATCGCGAGCAAGTGACGCAGTTGGATGCGAGCACGATCGCGCGCAGCGAGCATGCGGCGCGGTTGCTGCCTGATGGCTCGGTGTTGCTCGTCGGCGGTCGTTCTACGGGCATCGCGCCGAACGCGACGGCGGAGCGCTACGACCCTTCGACTTTCCAATTCACGCCGGTCGGCAACCAGTCCGTTGGTCGTCGCGATCCCGCGGTGGTCGTCGAAGCACAACTGGCGGACGGCACGATGACGGCGGTGTCCTTCGGCGGCGCGGCGCAGGAGACGATCCCAGGCATCGGCACGGTGGTGGAGCGTTGGAACTCGACGCAACTCGCGTGGAGCAACCTCGGCAACCTGTCCGCGAACCGCACGAAGCACACCGCGACGCAATTCGAGGACGGCCGCACGCTCGTGCTCGGTGGCGAGGCTTCTGGATCCGATCCCTTGCGGCTCGCGGGTGAGATCTGGAGCGATGCCGTGGGCTCGCGCGCGCCGCTCGTTCCGATCGCAACGCATCGCATCGGCCACACGGCGACGAAGCTCGAGGATGGCTCGGTGCTGGTGATCGGCGGCGTCGATGCGGCAACGGGCCAACAACTCGTCACGGCCGAGATCTTCGATCCGCTGACCGAGACGATGACGCCTGCAGGCGCGCTCGCGGTGGGGCGTTCGATGCACGCAGCAATCGTGGTCGACGGTGGTCGCGTGCTCATCGTCGGCGGCACGAATGGGCTCGCAGCACTTCGCTCGTGCGAGATCTGGGATCCGCTGACGCGCGCGTTCTCGGCGTCCGGCGACCTCGTGCAAGCTGTGTCCGAAG
>CAIYFF010000019.1 GCA_903925435.1 uncultured Planctomycetota bacterium
CGTTCATGCGCCGCCGCTGAGCGCGCGCTTGTTCGGCATGCGCAGTCGCGCGACGAAGAGTCCCATGGCTACAGCGGCCGACGCTGCGAAGAACCACGTCGAATGCCGCGCCTCGACGCCGCGCAACGCATCTGGTCCCGCTGCGAGGTGAGCCAGCATCACGACCGCCGCAGCGCCCATCAGCACGAGGCATGCGGAGCGGACGGCCTCGCGTGAAGATGCCGAGCGGCCCTCGGAGATCGCGAGCAGTGCGGTGAGCAAGCAGGTCGTGACGCAAGTGAACCCAGGGTTCGTTCGCGCCGCGATCGGGCCAGCCACGTCGCCGAACAGTCGCGATGCTTCGACGAAGGACCATGGGAACGCAGTCGTTGCCACGGCGGCAATGCAGCATGCGACGAGCGCGTGACGCAGGCCCCTTCGCCGCTGGCCTCGGGGCCTTGGATCACGCGGTGGCTGTTCTGGCAAGAACTGCATGCGACCAGGATAGCGCGCAGCGTGTCTCGCATCGGGACCGGCTGCTTCAGCGTCGGCCTCCCGCGGTCGAAGGACAGCATTCTCATGACTCGCGACGCCAGCGATTGGGATCCCTTGCCGGTGGAAGAGACTGGGCTCCACCCAGGTGAGGCCCAGGCAAAGCTGCGCAAGCCAGAGCACGCGCCGCTCGAGGCTTCTACCCAGGCATACGCGGTCGTGCGCACATCAGCGCCCGGCGCAGCGGTGACGACGACGCGCAGCGCGCCAACGGTTCGAGCGACGATGGAGCCCGCGCGCACTCGCATGGATTCGTCCACGCGCGCGGAGCAGGCGATCCCATCGAATGCGAACGGGAACGGAGTGGGTGCGCCGTCGCAGTCCTTCGCGCAGGCCGACTTGCTGACGGCATTGCAGCGTTCGCGGTTGGAGATGCCTCTCACGCAAGTTCCGGCGCTGCCGATGCTGCGCGAGAAATCGGCCGAGCCCAATCCGGTCGCTCCGAGTCACGGGATGTTGCAGCACGAAGCCAAGCCCGTGACCGCGCCGCGGCAGGTTGCTGGCTCGACGCTCGCAAACGCAACGCAGCCAGCGAGCACGGCAAGGCAGCTGGACGCGGCGAAGCCAACGATTGCCGCGAAGCCGGGATCCACAGCGAAGCAGGTAAACACCGCGCAGCAGGCAAACACTGCGCAGCAGGCAAGCACATCGCAGCCGCTCGCCATCGCGCAATCCAAGGCGATGGCGCAGGCGATGCTGCCGTTCTCGTTTGCTCCGATGCCTGCTGCAGCAGGCGTCGATCCGCGTCAGCAGCAGCCGTGGTTCCTCTCGATGCCGGTGGTGGAGCAGTTGCGACTTGTGCGCGCATGGCAGCAGGACCTCGACGCAGCATCGCAGCTCGCAGCGGAAGCAAGCGGCGCGCGCGGCCAGCGCATGCTCGAGCGCTTCTGGGTCGCCTACGTCGTGTTCTTCGTCGCAGCGCTGCCGCTGATGCTGACCGACGGACTGATGGGATTCGTGCGCATGGCGATGGCCGGTTGCGTGACCGGTCTGCTGTGGCAGGTGGTGCCGCACACTCGGCGAACCTGCTCCGTGTCGGCGACGTCCTCCTACGTCGCAGTCTGCATGCTGCCGCGCATCGGGGATCTGGTTGCGATGCCGTTCTCGCTGCTGACGGCGCTCGGCGGCGCTGTGCTCGTGTGGTTCCTCGCAGCGCTCGGCGCTGCGCACGAGGATCGGCCGCCGCACTCGGACTGAGCGCGCCGTTCGCGCGCGCTGAGCCCGTAGCTCAGCGCGGCAGCGATGGCATGGACCAGCGACTCTCGTCTTGCGTGACGCGTTCTTCGCGCAACGCGATCACCGTCTCGCCGCGCTGGGCCTGAAGCACGTAGATGCCCGGA
>CAIYFF010000020.1 GCA_903925435.1 uncultured Planctomycetota bacterium
CAGAACCCCGACCACAGAAACGCCGACTACTACACGGCGATGTGCAGCTGGCGCATGGAGGACCAAGACGGCGCGGAAGCGGCAGCGGCAGCGCTCGCGCGCACTTCGGCCCGCGCGTTCGCCGACATCTTGCGCGACCTGCCGCCAGCAGAACGCGCAGACGTCGCCGCCATCGTGCGCTACCTCGGCGACCGCGCATGGAAGGACGGGCGCCGCGACGAGAGCCGCGATCTCAACCATGTGATCGCGTGCCTGCAGGACTCAGCCGACGCGTGGAACAACTACGCATTCTTGTGCCGCGAGACCAAGCGCTTCGACGATGCGTATCTGGGCTACCAGCACGCGATCGAACGCGAGCCTGACTCGGCACAACTGTGGAATGACGCAGCGGTCGTGCTGCACTACCACCTGGGCAGCCAGGAGAACCGGCAGCGCGCAAAGGCGATGTACGAACGCGCGATTGCGCTGGCGACAGCGCAACAGAGCGACGCAGCGGCCACGCAACTCGTCCGCGACCGCGCGACGCGCGCCATGGCGGACGCCAAGGCGAATCTCGCTGAACTCGCAAAGTGACGCGCAGAAGCCTGCGCGCCACGTCGATCAGTCAACGGCCGCCGCGAACGTCATCGGGTTGCTGTTGAGGAACAGCAAAGGCTGGCCAGCCTCGTGCACTGCGGCCTGGAACTGCAGCGTCATGCCGAGAAGGAACGAATCGTTGGGCACCAGCAGATTGCCGCGCCAGCGAGTGTTCATCGCGCCGCCGGCAACCGAGAGGATCAGCGTCGGATCCATCCACAGAACGCCAGCGACCGTCGGGCCATAGGAAGTCAGCGGCGTGTAGCCATGGCCGATCGAAACGTGCACGAAGAAGTTGGCGGCGCCAGGAGCATCCACACGCATGCGCGTAGTGGCGCCAAGAGCCGCGACCTCGTCGCTCGAGAACGCACGATTTGCCAGCACGATGGACGCGACATCGAAGTGCTGGGTCGGCCCCGTGAAGGTCGAGCGCATCGATCCCATCATGTCGACGGGCTCATCAACGAACGCGGACAGGTCCACGGACGCCTCGAGGCGGACGTTGGGATCCTGGAACTCTGCGAGCGTGTAATGGCTGCCCGTGTCGATCAGCGTGCCGACATGGCGGCTTGGAGTCTGCGCTGCGAGTGCAGCGCTCAGGGCGACAGCAGAGAGTGCGATTCTTGAGAGGCTAGTGAGGTTCATGGGCGCGGTCCTTTGAAGCTGACCAACCCTACCTCACACAAGAATTGCGTGCGGCGCGCCGCATCCGAACTGCCGTCGGCATCGGCGCATTTTCGACGCGCGCAAATTGTGCTCGCGCGCGCTGAATCACCAACTCACTGCTGAACCGTCACCTTGCGGCCGTTCAAGAACATCAACGGACCCGGCTGGGAGTGCACCGCGGCCTGCATGTAGTAGGTCATGCCGACGAGGCTCGGATCGTTGGGAACGTTCATGCCACCGCGCCACCGATCGACCATCGGGCCGCCGGCGATCGTCTGCATGCCAATCGGGCTCACCCACAGAGTGCCCGTTGCGATGGGCGCGTAGCTCTCGAGCGGGGTGTGATCGCCTTGCAGCGACAGGAAGACGAAGAACTGCGAGGCGCCCGGATGATTGACGCGGATCTCCATCTGCCGACCCAAGCGCGCAGATCCAACCGTCATGTAGGACGGCGAGTTCGCGATCGAGGCCACTTCGAAGATGACTTGGGGGCTGTTGGCATCGAGACGCAGGGTGCCCTGGACGTCGACCGTGTTGCCGACGACGAACGTCGCACCTGCCGGCATCGAGAGATAGACCGTGGCCTGGTCTTCAATCTCTTGGATCGTGTAGCCGCCAGCGATCGCATTGAGTTGCCCGATCATGCGCGCGGGGATCTGCGCAGACAGGGACGAGGAGAACATGGAGGCCGCGACCGCGGCGGACAGAGCGAGCTTCATCATTGGTGAGTCTGGAAAGAGCAGGGGGTTGGGTCTCTTTCGAAGATATCTCGATTTCGTCCCTGCAGCGTTGCTCTGCGCTCATACGCATGCGCATCGCAGCTCCACGGGACTGCGTCAGGCAGCGATCGTGCACGTGGCGAGCGCGGCGATTGCGCCAATGACAACGGTGGCTCCACGACAGGATGCGCACCGGCACGCGCCGTCCGTTCAATCCAACAGTCGTCGCCCCAGATTCCCGTAATTCATGTAGGCCGTCTCGTCGGGGCGGCCTGCCGCATAGCGCCACTGCAATTGCAGCGGGTCCAAACTTGGCACAGCAACGAGCGACGACGACACCGTGCCGTAGCTAGCTCCCCTCTTCAGCACGGGATGCCGCACGCCCGCTCCATCGTCGAGCAACAGCGGCCGCAGCGCCTCGAGCTGCTCTTCGGGCGTTGCGCGCGGCTCGCATGCAGCGGCCATGCCTGGCAACTGCAGCTCGGCAGGCCCGTGCTCGTTGGTGACGACGAGCAACTCGTCGCTCCAGTCCACGCGCTCGAGCCCTGCTCCGCGGTGCCGCAACACGACGATCCGTTCGCGATCGGCGAGCACGAGCTGGAAACCGCCGAACGCGCGCTGCGCCATCGCGGTTGCCACCGCAGCTTCCGCGCCGGCGATCGAACCCGCATCGATCGCGAGGTGCGGCAGGTCCCCGCGCGTCGCTGCGCCATCGGGCACCGGCGTGCGCGACCAGTTGGTCAACCCAGCGAACATGCCGCGCTTCGACACGCACATCCACGTGCCGCCCTTCTCGCGATCGCGCGGCGACAGCGCGCGTTCGTGCTGTCCCACCCAAAGCCCAGGCGGCGACGACTTGCGGTCCGTGCGCTCGTCGCGGTTGCCGGCGACCAGCACAGGATGCGACGCGAAGCGGCCGCGCAGCACGAGGAGCAAGCACATGGCGCCGAGCCTACCCGCGCTGCGCGAGGACTTCGAACTACAGCGGCTGCGCGGGAGCGTCGGCAGCGACCGGCGGCAGCGCCGCAGACCAGATGCGGCGCAACACGATCATCAGCAGGCCCGATGCCACGCAGAGCAAGCCAGCCACGAGGAACGGCAGGTGTAGGTTCGCGCGCTCTGCCGTGGCGCCGATGCGCGCAACGAACCCGCCAAACCACGGCCCCAACGCAAAGCCGAACTGCATGCAGCTCTGCACCAGCGAGAACGCGAAGGTGCGACGTTCTGGCTGCACGCGCCGACTGACCGCGGCGTAGGCCAAAGTCATCGATCCCGCCATGAAGCACGCTGCCACCGAACGCAGCGACAGGAACTCGCCGATGCCAGCGGACATCCACGTGGCGACGAGCACGGCGCCGAGCGAGAGCGCCAACCATGCAAGGCAGCGCAATGGTCCGAGTCGATCGGATGCCCGGCCCCACAGCGGCGTGAACAACACCTGCGCGACTGCGAGCACCGTGAACGCGGCGCCGACGGTGCGTTCGATCGCTTGCTGCCTGCTTTCGCACGCAGCCTCGATCCAACTCGGTGCGCCGAGATCGCGCACGACGAGCGCCACGAACGGCTCCAGCATGTTCTGCCCGAGGCGCAGCACGAGGATCACGCCGAGCAGCGCCAGGAACAGCCGGTTGCCAAGCAAGTCACGGCACGACCGCCCGAACTGCGCGCCGAACGACTCGCCGCGAGCGCGCGACGGAGCTTGGGTCTCGCTCGCAAAGCGCAGCAGCAGCAAGCCGGCGATGCCGGTCGCAACCGACGTGAACCACAGCACCGCATGGCGTCCGTAGAGCAACGTCACTTCGCTGCCGACGAGCGGGCCGATGCCCGAGCCGATCGCCATCGCCGTCTGCAGCGATGCGATCGTTCTGCCTTGTCGCGACGGCGGCGCGTCCTGCGCGACGAGCGCCATCGCCGGAGCGACATAGCCCGCGAGCGCGCCTTGCAGCATGCGCAAGAGCAACAGCACGACCGCCGACGGCGCAAAGGGCATGAACGCCGTCGTGACGCAGATGGCGAGGTTGGCGCGGACTGCCATCGCCTTCTTGCCGACGCGATCCCCGAGCGCGCCCCAGAGCGGACCGAACACCGCCGCTGCCAACGGAGCTGCGCCGTAGACGATGCTGCCCCAGAACGTCAGCTCGATCGGGTCGGTGATGCCGTAGCGCTCGCCGACATAGACCGTCAGCGTGGGCAGGAAGGCCATGAGCCCCATCGAGGTCGTGAAGAGGGCGACCCAGACGGTCAGGTAGTTCTTGCGCCAGGACTCCAAGCTGCGATCTCGCGGCGTGACCTTCTACCCGCTGCGCGCGGCGATTTCTGTCGCACATCTGTGCATCGCGCAAGCAATCGCAACGGCGGATGGCCAGAGCCAGTTGCGTCGAATGCGCTCCATGCGCATCCCGCGACCGGCATCCCCCCTCAGTGCACTGAGAAGATGCCATGCGCGCATTCCCATCCCGGTCCTTCCCACTCCCCCGCTGCCACCATTCGTTGCTCCTCGCCATCGCGGCAGCGGCGCTGTCGTTCGCGCCTGCCGCCGCGCAATCGGACTCGATTCGCTGCGACACGCCGCGCGAACTGCGATGCGAGCCGATGGAACTCGACGCCTTCGTGGCTCGATGCGAAGCCCAACTCGATGGCCGACACGACGCGACGATCGCGCACGGCACGCCGCGTCAACTTGCAGGAGCGACGCTCGGTTGGCTGCGGCTCGGCCGCGGAGATCGCGCGCATGCGACGCTGCAAGCGCTCGCGCAACGCGCAGACGAAGGCGACCACGATGCCAATGCGTGGTGGCTCGTCGCGCGCTTCTGGGCGTTGCGCGCCATGGCGCCATCAGGCGATGCGTTCAACGAACCTCGCCGAATCCAGGCGGCAGCGCGGTTGCTGGCAACGGAATGCGCACGAGCCGAGAACTCGCCGCCCCTCGCGCACCACGCGCTATGCGTGCATGCAATCGCCTGCGCATCGGAACTTCTGAGCGCGAACGACGACGCAACCCATCGCGACGAACTGCTCGCCTCGGCGCGGCGCGAGTTGC
>CAIYFF010000021.1 GCA_903925435.1 uncultured Planctomycetota bacterium
CGCGGCGCATGCGGTGGCTGCACGGTGTTCGTCGACGGACTGCCAGTCAACTCGTGCCTCATGCTCGCCGTCGATGCCGACGGCAGCGAGATCACGACGGTCGAAGGCATCGGCAAGGACGGCAAGGACCACCCGCTCGTCGAGAACTTCGCGCACTGCGACGCGATGCAGTGCGGCTTCTGCACGCCGGGCATGGTGATGAGTTCGCTTCGCTGCTTGCAGCAAGATGCGACCCCATCGCGCGAGACGATCCAGCGCGCGATCAGCGGCAACATCTGCCGCTGCGGGACCTATGGCCGCATCTGCGAAGCCGTCGAACGCACCGCGGCGCAGCAGAAGGGAGGCGGCAAGTGAACCAGCGCCATGACTCCATGCCCGAGCGCGAACTCGCAGTTGGCTTCGGGCCACTCGTCGAGAAGCGCACGTTTGACGTTCCCGATGGCGACGCGCCGCCGTGGGATGCCACGACGAAACTGAATGTCGTCGGATCCGAAGCCGACCGCGCCGATGGCTTGATGAAGGCATCGGGCCGCGCCAAGTACTCTCAGGACATCGCGCTGCCCGGCATGCTGCACGCGGCGATCCTGCGCAGCACGATCGCGCGCGGAAAGCTCGCATCGCTCGACCTCGAGAAGGCGCGCGCGATGCCCGGCGTCGCGTGCGTGCTCGAGCTGAAGGAGCCCGGCAAGAAGATCCGCTTCGTCGGCGACGAGATCGCCGCCGTCGCGGCATCGACGCTCGACCAATGTCGCGACGCGATCGAACTCATCGTCGCGACCTACGAGCAAGAAGCGCACACCGTCGACTTCTTGCTCGCGCAAGACGCGCCCGTGATCGATGACGCGGGCGAGGTCACGGAGCCGTGGCCCGAAGAGGACAAGGAGTCGGAGTTCGGCACGGCGCTGGCCGCGGCCATGACCTCTGCAGAAGGCACGTATCGCACCGAGGTGCAAACGCACTCGTCGATGGAGTCGCACGGCGCGGTCGCGCGCTGGAACGGCGATGACCTCGAAGTGTGGATGAGCACGCAAGCGACGTTCGGCGTGCGCGGCGAACTCGCGCAGGCGATGCGCGCAGCCGACGTGAAGTGCTCCTCCGTGACGATCCATGCCGAGTTCGTCGGCGGCGGCTTTGGCAGCAAGTTCACAGCGGGAGCCGAGGGTCGCGCCGTGGCGCTGCTCGCGCGCATGGCGAACGCGCCGGTGAAGCTCGTGCTCAACCGCTTCGAGGAACACACGTGCACGGGCAATCGCCCCGCTGCATTGATGCAGTTCCGCGGCGGCCTCGACAAGGACGGCAAGCTCGTCGCGTGGGACCAGCGCACTTGGGGCGGCTGCGGCCACAACGGCGCTGGCGGCGGCGTCGCGATCCCCGACCACTTCGTGCAGAAGGCGGCGCGGCGGCGCGAACGCAGCCACAAGGACCTCGCGACGGACGCGGACCCGGCGCGACCGATGCGCGCACCCGCGCACCCGCAGGGGTTCTTTGGCGCCGAGCTGTTCCTCGACGAGCTCGCGCAACGTGCTGGCATCGACCCGCTCGTGTTGCGGCAGAAGAACGACGCGCAACCGCTGCGCTTGCAGCAATACGAACTCGGCGCGCAGAAGTTTGGCTGGCAAGAATCGCGCACGCGCGCTGCGACCAACAACAGCGACAAGTCCGCGCGCATTCTTCGCGGCGTCGGCATGGCGAGCGCTCGCTGGGGCAACCTCGGCAGCGACGGCAAGGGCCGCGGCGGCGGCAGCGGGCACAGCGCGCTGTGCCGCATCCACCAAGACGGCAGCGTCGAGGCGCGCAGCGGCGCGCAAGACATCGGCACCGGCTTCAAGAGCGTGCTCGCCAACCTGACCGCCGAAGAACTCGGCATCCGCGCCGACCAAGTGCGCGCGACCGCCGGCCACACGACGGATCCTTCCGGCCCCGCAGCAGGCGGCAGCACGACGACGCCGAGCCTCGCGCCAGCGATTCGCCACGCGGCGTATCTGTGCAAGCAAGAGCTCGCGAAGAAGGCCGCGGATCACTTCGGCTGCGCTGCAGACGCGGTCACGTTCGAAGGCGGCAAGGTCACCGGCAACGGCAAGACGATGACGTTCTTGGATGCGTGCAAGCTGATCGGCCCCAACCCGATCGAGGCGCGCGGCGAGCGTTTCCCCAACTACAAGGGCAACTGGTTTGAACGCGGCGTGTGCGGCGTTCAGTTTGCTGAAGTCGAAGTCGACACGTGGACCGGACTCGTGCGCGTCGTGCGCATGCTCGCGATCCAGGACTGCGGCATCGTGATCGCCAAG
>CAIYFF010000022.1 GCA_903925435.1 uncultured Planctomycetota bacterium
AGGCAAAGGCGACATCCTCGTCGTTGCCGGCGGCGTGATCCCCGAGCAGGACTGGGACGCGCTGCGGAAAGCGGGCGTCGCGGACATCTATGGTCCCGGCACCGTGATCCCGGACGCGGCGAACCGGTTGCTCGACTTGCTCAGCGCTGGCGCGCGCTGAGCGCCTGGGAAGGGATCCCTTCCACAGACTCTCGGTTGCCGCTGATGGCCGCGATCGCGGCCGCGCAAAGCCAGAGAACCCGATGGTCCTCAGGCACCGAGTGCTGCTACCTCAGACCTTCGGCTTCGGCGGCGGCAAGTCGCGCGCGGGGCACGCAGACTGGAAGCCCGTGCGCGCGTGCGCACCGTCGCAGAACGGAAGGTTGGCCGACTTGCCGCAGCGACACAGCGAAAGCGCCGTGCGCCCGCCGAGTCCAAACTCCTTGCCGGATGCGTCGCAGATGGTGAAGTTGCCTTCGATACGCAGGGGACCGTTGTCGAGCACAGTGATCTTGGTCATCGCCGGACGGTAGCGGAGCCACTCGCGATTGGCGACTTCGGGGAAGCGTTGATTCGCAAGCAGAAGACCGCCGCGCACACGCGGAGCATGAACACGGCCAAGATGCGCATCGACAACAGTCACACGGAGCGCACGGCGAAGCGCAACAGCGAGGCTCGTAGTCCCATTCGGACTTCGCCCGCGCACTCTTGCGACGAAGCGGCGGCTGCCGCGCCAGAGGAGTGCGGTTAGCCTGCGCGGCCATGCGCGCATTCCGCACCGTCGCCATGTTCTTCGCCTGCGCTCCGTTGCTCGCGCAGACGCCACCGCCGCAGCCCTCGTTCGTGCCCTACGCGCTCGACTCCGGCGTCGTGAATGCGCAGCCCGGCGTTCCGTTCGTGCATGTCGGCGACGTGCACCAACCAGGAACCAACTCGCTGCAGTTGTGCTTTGCGCCGCCGCAGCTACAGCCCGGCACGCGACTGCGCATGGAGTCCGCGCGCGATGGCGCCGTGCAGTGGTTCGACCTGCACAGCATCGCCGACTACCAGAACGTGTCGGCGATCTTCAACGGCGACCGCGTGCGCGTGGAGTTGTGGCCCGGCCCAGGCAGCAGCAACAACCGCATCCGCGTAACGCGAGTGCGCATCGAGCCCGTCTACGCGCTGCCGGACCTGATCTGCCAAGCCACCGACATCCGCGTGCCGAGCAGCGATCCGCGCGTGGGCCGCATCGACGGCTGCTGCACCACGTTCTTGCTCGACGAACGCACGCTGTCGACCGCGGGCCACTGCATCAGCGGCACGTTCGGCCAGATCATCCAATTCAACGTGCCGCCGTCCGACCTCGCGGGCAATCCGGTGTATCCACCGCCGATCGACCAATACGCGCTGCGCGCAGGCAGCGTGACCTCGATCGCCAATGGCGTCGGCGCCGACTACGCGGTCATGTCGACCGTGCGCAACTCGGTGTCAGGCCTCTATCCCGGCGAGTCACAAGGTTGGTTCCGAGCCGCGCTCGTTCCCGCAGGTTCGAGTTCGCAGATCTGGAGCGTCACGGGCTACGGCACGAGCGGCGTCAACAACACGTGGAACCTCGCGCAAAAGAGCGCGTCGGGCCCGCGCGGCACGACGAGCAACTCGACGCTGCAGTTCCGCATCTCGGTGACGGGCTGCAACTCCGGCTCGCCGGTGATCGGCACCAACAACATCGACGCGCACGGCGTCGTCACGCACGCGGGCTGCACTGCCACGGGTGGCTACAATTACGGCACCGGCTTTGGCGTGCCCGCATACCTGCAAGCGCTGCAAGGCACGCAAGCCGCCTACGTCGCGGGCACAGTCGGCGCATTCGGCACAGGCTGCGGCAGCCCAGTCGGCACGCCACAGCTCGCGCTCTCAGGCCTGCCCGATCTCGGCGCCGTGGTGAACGCGACGGTCACCGTCACGGATCCGCAAGCCAACCTGTTTGGCGTGCTCATGGTCGGCAGCTCTGACTCCAGCTGGAACGGCACGCCGTTGCCGATCGACCTCGGCCTCGTCGGCATCCCAGGCTGCTCGCTGCGCGTCGCGCCGGACTTGCAGTTCTCGATGTCGACCAACTTCGGCTCCGCGACCTTGCCGCTGCCGATCCCCAACCAAGCGCCATTCCTCGGCGCGAGCTTCTCGATGCAGCACTTCGCGCTCGATCCGCTTGCAAGCAACGGCGCGCAGCTCGTCACGACGAACGGCGCGCGCATGCGCATCGGCAACTGACGGCTGCTCGTCCGCTACTCCGCGTCGTCGCCATCGCCGTCGTCTCCGCCCACCGCCGGCCGGGCGCCTTCGCGGTAGCGGTCGTGGATCCACAGATACTGCTCGGGCGCTTGTTGGATCAGCCACTCGAGCCTCTCGTTCATCGCCGTGACGAACGTGAGCAAGTCGCGGTCGCGGTCCCCGGTCGGCGCGGGCACGAGCAACGGCGCATACACCATGCGGAACGAGAAGCCGTGGCCCACTCGGATCGCGCCACCGACGACAACGGGATAGCCGCCGCGCAGCGCGAGGCTCGACGCGGCGCGTTCGCAGCTCGCGGGCTGGCCGAAGAACGGCGCGATGACGCCGCGCGCGCGTTGGTGTTGGTCGACGACTTGCAGGCCGACGCCGCCATCGCGCAACGCGTGCGCGAGCGGCTTGATGCCGCCGCGACGCGGATGGATGTGCAACCCGCCTGAGAGGCGGTTGTGCAGGATCCACCGCTGCAACAGCGGGTTCTTGAACGTGCGCGCCACGCCGTGCGCCTCGCCGGCGAGTTGCGCCATCGTGACGGCTGCCACTTCCCAACTGCCGAGGTGCGCCGTGACTGCGAGATACGGCTTCTGCGGCAACACGCGCTCTGGCTTCGACACATCGACGACTTCGCGGATGTTGCCGCCGCGCGCGAGGAGGCGCGTCAGCTTCGCCATGTCGATCGGCACCTTGCAGATGTTGCCGGTCGCGACACGGCCGATGCGCAACCGCTCGCGGTCGCTCATCTGCGGATACGCCGCGCGCAAGAAGCGCAACGCGCATTGCTGCCGACGGCGACTGCAGCGGAAGTAGAGGCGGCCGAGCGCAGCGGCGATGCCGTAGCCGATTCGCTCGGGCACGCGTGACGCAATGCCGATCGCAGTGCGTGCGGCGAAGTAGACCACACGGTCGACGAAGCGCACGTTCACGACAGCGACAGCTCCTGATCCGTCGGCTCGGCATCGAGAAAGCGCAAGCCGATGCGCAGCACGAGCCTCTCGCACGCGGCGTCGGGAATGCGCGCGTCGTCCTTCTCGGTCGTGACGAGCAGCGCACCAAGACTCTTCGCTTGCCGCGCCGCGACTTCGATCTCGGCTGCGGTGAAGCGGTGATGATCGCGATGGCGCAGGTCCGCC
>CAIYFF010000023.1 GCA_903925435.1 uncultured Planctomycetota bacterium
CCCATGCCACGAACTGCGGCTCGTTGGACTCATTCGCAGCGGGCGCTGGGGCCGCAACGGCCGCGGGCATCTTGCCTGCTGGCGCGGGCGCAGCGGGGGCAGGCGTGGGAGCGGGAGAGGCAGCGGGCGCGGGAGCAGGAGCAGGCTCCGGCTTCTTCGCCGCCTGCTGCGTTGGCTCCGCAACCGGCAATGCGATCAGCATCTTCTGCAGCTCCGCGAGTTGTTCGCGTTCCTTGCGCAACGCGCGCGCGCGTTCGGCCATCGCATCCGCCTCGGCGAGCAAACGCTTCGACTGTTCGCGCTTCTCTTGCGCCGCGCGATCGAGCGTTGCCGCTGCTTCTTCCAACTCCGTTGCACGCGCCTTCCACGCTGCGGCGTCGAGCGTGCGCAAGCGATCGAGCATCGAACGCAGCTGCTCCGTCGGCCCGAGCGACGCATCGATCGCGGCGGGCTTGGACTGCTTCGGCTGCGTCGCATCCTTGGGCTCTTGCGCCGCCAACGTCGCAACGAGCAACGCAGCAGCACACCAAAGCAATGGCATTCGGTAGTTCATGTGCCTCAGTGTTGGAACAGGAACTCCTTCGAGTTCAGCACGGACCAGTAGATGTCTTCCCACGCGGCGAGCGTGTCCTTTGCGTTCTTCGCGTCAGCGGGCGGCAGCACGGCGAGCACGCGCTGCGCCTCGTCCGCGGACGGCTTTCGGCTGTAGGCGGCAAGCCATAGCTCCTCGAGCATCGCCATCGGCTCGCGCTTCTCCGCGAGCGAACGACGCAGGCGTCCCTGCGCAGTGCCGAGCTTTTGGAGGATCGTGTCGCCGTTGATGAGATGCAGCGTCTGGCCGAGTGTCGGCTCATCGCGTCGATCGCATGCGCACGAGCTGTCGCGCGCAGGACGACCGAACGCATCGAGGAACTGCACGCTGCCGCGGCCACCATCGACCGCGTTGGCGAGCGAACCCAGCGGCGCGCCCGGATACTTGGTCGCAACGTCGGTGACCGCCGAGATCGCGTCGAGCATCGCTTCAGCCGACAGCCTGCGCGGCGCGATGCCGGCAAACGAGGCTGGCTCCATGTCCGCATTGGCACTCGCGGATTGGTAGGTGCGCGACGCCGCGATCTCGCGCACGACGGCACGCACGTCGAATCGCGCGGCAACGAGCGCGGCGGCGAGATGATCGAGCAGTTCGGGATGCGATGGCGGATTGCCGATGCGCACGTCGTCGATGGGATCGACGAGGCCGCGGCCGAACATGCGCGCCCAGAGCCGATTGGCGACGTTGCGCGCGAAGTATGGGTTGTTGCCATCCACTACCCAGTCGGCAAACACGGCGCGGCGATCCGTTCCCTTGGCGATCTCTGCCTTGCCTTGGCCGAGCAAGCGCGGCTCCGCGATCGCACCGTTGCGCAAGTTGCGCACCTCGCCGTCGCCGCGATCCCACACGATGTTCTCGTAGGGATCGAGCCCGCGCTTCTTGCCGACTTGGCCGAAGAACGCGGCGATGCCGTAGTAGTCGTCCATCGTCCACCGCTCGAACGGGTGGTTGTGGCACTGCGCGCATTGCAGTCGCACGCCCAAGAACACCTGCGCGGTCTTCTCCGCGACGAGATGCGGTTGGCGCGCGATGAGTTGGAAGTTGGCAGGCGCGTTCGTGAACGTCGGCCCCGACGCAGTGAGCAACTCGCGCACCGTCTCGTCGAACGGGCGCTTCTGCTCGAACTGCGCGCGCAGCCAACGTCCGAGCATCGAGGCGCCCTTCTGCTCCATCGTCAGCGCGTCGACTTGCAGCACGTCGGCCCACATCGCCGCTTGCAATGCCGCGAACGCAGGCCGTTCGAGCAGTTCGTCGACGAGCCGCGCGCGCTTGTCAGGCCGCGCATCGGCGACAAACGCGCGCACCGCGTCTGGCGTCGGCAGCGCGCCGAGCAAGTCGATGTGGATGCGACGCACGAACTGCTCGTCGCTGCACGGCGCAGCGCGTTGCGTGCGCGATGCGATGAGCGCCTTGCGCACATGCGCGTCGATCGCGCTGCCTTCGGGCTCCGGCGCGAGCGTGAATGCCGCCGCGTCTTTGTGCACGCGCACGCGCGCGATCGCAGCGAGGCCCGAGAAGCGCGCGAGCACCACCGCTTCGCCGCGCCCCGTCGCTTCGAGCATGCCGTGCTCGATGCGCGCAGCGCCTTCGTTGCCCGACGACCACGACGTGCGGCTCGTGACGTCTGCGTCGCTTCCATCCGCGTAGTGCGCTCGCACCGAGAATGGCACCCGCGCGCCGATGCCGGTCAGCGTCGCAATCTGCGGCATGACTTCGATCGACACGACCGCCGGCGCAGACGCGCGATCGTCGTTCGCGCCTTGCTCGATCCACTCGATGACGCGCCGGTAGTCGGGATCGCCCACCTCCATGCGCTTGCCGCCTTGGTGCGTGACCGACGCAGTGGCCTTCTGCAGCAAGAGGCTCTGCTCGGGCGCATGCAGGTCGATACGGCGGCCGCGCAGTTCGCGCGTGATGGCGCGATGGTCGCGATCGGGGTCGTAGCCAAACAGCGTGAGCAAGAACCCGTTCTTGCCCACCGCCGCGCCGTGGCATCCGCCTGCGTTGCAGCCGCGCGACGTCAGCGTCGGCATCACTTCGTTGCGAAAGCTCGCGAGCGGCGACGACGACGCGTTCTTGACCACGACCTTGGTGCGCACTTGCGCATCGCCGACGACGCCGAGCAGCTCCGTCTCGCCATCCTTGTGCGGCGACAGCACGGCAATGCCATCGCGCGATTCGACGGTCGCGATCGCGGGATCGACGACGGACCACGCGATCTCGTGCGCAAACGCCGTGACGCCGAGCACCGAGTCCGCATGCGCTGCGATCACGCGCTGGCGATCGAGCGCCGAGTCGAGTTGCACGGATTGAGGGAATGCGCGCAGGCTCGCAGCGCCGTCTTGCGCAACGAGGCCGAGCGAGAACGCAATCGCGGCGCAGAGTTGGCTGAGCGAGAGAACGCGCATCATCGCGAACCTCCATCCGCGGGCGCAGGCGCGGGCTTCGATGGCGCTCGCTTTCTTGGCTCATCGATGCGCACTTCGCCTGCGGGCATCCGGTGCATCACTTCGCCGCCTTCGTGCGCAACGCGAAGCTCCAGCACGATGTCCTTGTGCCGTCCCGCAGCGGCGTCGGCTGCGACGCGCAGCGTGAACGCGGCCTGTGTGCCATCGCTCGGCAACGACACGGGATCCGCAGCGACGCCGCGCGGCAACCCGAGCAGCGTGGCGGTGCAA
>CAIYFF010000024.1 GCA_903925435.1 uncultured Planctomycetota bacterium
ACGAGATGTTCGCCGAGAACTGGTTCTATGCGACGGACGAAGAGCTGATCGACGCGCAGTGGTATCCGCAGCAGCCGCTTCTGGGCCACGACATCGTCGGCATCGTCGGCAGCGGCCCGGATCGCGATCGTCAGCCGTTATGGCTCGCTGCGTTTCAGGCGATCGCGGCCGCAGAGACGAGCATCGATGTGAGCTCGCCGTATCTCGTTCCGCCGCCGTCGCTGCTGGTCGCCCTGGTGGTCGCGGCGTCGCGCGGTGTCCGGGTGCGCATCTTCACCAACGGCAGGCGTAGCGAAGCAGCGGTGCTCTACCACGCGCAACGCAGCTACTACGACGAACTCGTGGAGAACGGCATCGAGGTCTACGAGACCGAGGCCGACTACAACCACGCCAAGGCTTTGGTCGTCGATGCCAAGAACGTGATGATCGGCAGCGCCAATTTCGATTTGCGCAGCGCGCATCTCAACTTCGAGATCGCGGTCGTGCTGCCCGAATCGCCGGACTTTGCGCGCGCTGTGATCGCAACGCTCGCCGAACGCGCCTCGGGCTGCCGCCGCGTCACTGCGCCGATGCCGTTGCGACCGATGTGGCGCCTCATCGACGGGTTCTGCCGACTGCTGTCGCCGTTGCTGTGAGATCGCCTTCGCGAGTCACATCGCGCGCCAGACGCCTTCGTGCTGCGCTGCGCGGCCTTCCTCTTCGAGCTTCTGCAGGCCCGCGAGCAGCGAACGCACCGCAAAGCGCCACAGTCGTTGGTCTGCGTCCCAATAGACCTTCGGCAGCAACTGCTCGACCGTGCCGCCGCCTTCTTGCAGCGCCGTGACGAGGCCCGTCTCGCGCTGCCTGCGGTGGCGGATGTACTGCTTCACGAGGCGCGAGCCATCGCGCAGCGCGGGGCCGTGCGCGGGATAGAGCGTCGACAGCGGCTCTTGCAGCAAGCGTTCGAGACTCTGCAGGTACGTCGCGAGGTGGCCCTCCGGCGGATCGATGATGATCGTCGAGACCGTCGACAGCATGTCGCCGACGAGGGCTGCGCCGTAGCGGCTCTCCAAGAAGCACAGGTGGCCGCGGTCGTGGCCAGGCGTGTGCATTGCGCGCAACGTCCAGCCCTTCGAGCCATCGGGAGCATCGCCGAGGTCGATCGTGTCGCCGTCGCGCAGCGGCGCGCCGAGCGCGCAGCCTTCGGGCAGGCGCGACAGAGTCTCTTCGTGGCCGCGCACCGAAATCTCGCGAGAGCGGCACAGCGCAGCGATGCCGCCGACATGGTCGGGATGGTGGTGGGTCGATAGCACGCCGCGCACAACGGCTCCGCGCATACAAAGCTGGTCGAGCAGGCGCTCGAGTCGCTGTTGTTCTTCTGCGTGCGGGCTACCGGGATCCACGACCCACAGTTCTTTGTGGCCGATGACCAGGCAGTTGGTCGTCGTCGCCGGCGGCAGCGTCGGCGTGCGCAGCGGAGCGAGCACGACGCCAGGCGAGAACCGCACTTCGTGCAGAGCGCCTTCGCGATACGAGAGAGTCGTTGCAGCGATCGCGTGTGAGAACGCCGCGAAGTCGGTCGCAGCGGCGAGATGCTCGCAGAGGATCACGACCGGCGGCACGAGCAACAACTCGCCGCGGCGCCATTGCAGGAGCGCGTCCGCAGGCTTCACGAATCGGCCTTGGATGAGTTCTCCGGTGCGCACGTCGACGCTCGGCTTGCCGTTCGCATCGAGCAGCGTGCTGTTCGTGCATGCCGAGAGCGGAACGTGGAAGAACACAGTGTCGTAGCGCACGGGCGAGAACGCAGGCGTCTCGATGCGGCACAGCGGCACAAGTGGGGCGGGCTGCGCCGCGCCGTGCACGAGATCGAGGAACGGCGACCGCGTGGCTTCCTTGCTGGCCTTCTTTGCAGCATCGCTCTCGCGCTGCAGCAACGCGGTGCGCACGGTCTCGATCGCGTCGGTCGTCGCACGTTCGCTCGGTAGAACGTGGCGCAGCAATCCCGTCTCTTCGAACAACTCGCGCAGCGCACATGCTTGCAGCGCTTCGCTGTCGTCGGCAGATGGCTCCTTGCCGATCGCTTCCCAGTCTTCGGGCGCCAGAGTCCCGCCTGGCAGGGCCCAGTAGCCGCCGAAGAAGCGCAGCTCGGCCGCGCGTTCGCAGAGCAGGATCTCGAGGTCCTTGCCCTCGCCTTTGGTGATCAGCAGGGCTGCGGCATTGCGGCGGCTCATCGGGGGCGAGCAGGATAGGCACGCGCGACGAAACCTCAAAGCGTCCGCGCCGGAGCGAGCCACTGCGCGTTGCCATCGAGCGGATGCCTTCGTGATGCCGCGCCGCATCCGCCGAACGCCGCACCGCGAACTGCACGCCGTGCCCTCGCACTCCGCCATCCTGCGCGCCGCCGCCGTCTACAACATCGCTTTCGGCGCAGGCGCAGTGCTGTTTCCCAGCATCTGGTTCGACCTCGCTGGCTTGCCGCAGCCCAACTATCCGTCGCTGTGGCAGTGCATCGGCATGATCGTCGGCGTCTATGGCGTCGGCTACTGGCTCGCTGCGCGCGATCCGCGCGTGCACTGGCCCATCGTGCTGGTTGGTCTGCTGGGCAAGGTGTTCGGGCCGATCGGCTTCTTGCTGGCGGCGTCGCGTGGCGAACTGCCGTGGCGATTTGGATTCGTGATCCTGACCAACGACTTGGTCTGGTGGCTGCCCTTCGCGTCGATCCTGCTCGCGGCGCGTCGCGCATCGAACGCAACGTCCCGCGCCTGATCCCATGGGCGATCTCGCGCAGCGCGTTGTCGATGGATTGCCGCTGCCACTCGTCGTCCTCCACGCGATCCCGACGCTCTTCATGGCGGGAGTGATCTGGAT
>CAIYFF010000025.1 GCA_903925435.1 uncultured Planctomycetota bacterium
GCGTGGGTCGGCCAGCATCCTGGCTTGCGCCTCTTGCCGTGCGTGCAGCGCGGCCGCGTCGCGCGCATTCCGGCGTCGCTGCTCAGCAGCACGTCGCACCACGCGATCGAAGTCGCGGCATTGCTGCAGCAGACGCTCGACGCATGGGAGAAGCCGTGACGTCGCGCCGCGCGCCGATGCCGCTGTTGTCCGCGATGGCCGCGACGTTGCTGTTCGCGGCGATCGCGCACCTGTCGTGGGCGCCATCGGGCCCGGGCTTCTCGGCCGTGCTCGCCGCGTTGTTCGGCGACGGCGATGCGCTCGATCGCCAGATCGTGCTGCAGTTGCGGTTGCCGCGATTGCTTGTCGCGGTGTTTGGCGGCGCGTCGCTCGGGCTCGCGGGAACGGTGATGCAGGCTTCGTTCCGCAATCCGCTCGCGTCGCCCGACGTCGTCGGAACGGCGGCAGGCTCCGCGTTCGGCGGCGCAGTCGCGATCGCCGCGGGCTACGCCGCGTCGAGCGTATTCGCCGCGCCGGTCGCCGCGTTGTTCTCCGCAGTGCTCGTGACGACCCTCGTGTTCGCCTTCGCCGGAACGGGCCCGCGCTTCTCGGTCGCCGGACTGCTGCTCGCGGGCGTCGCGCTCAACACGTTGGTCGGCGCGCTGACGACGTTCGTCGTGACGTTCACGGTCGACAACTACTCGGCCAGCTCGAGCGTGCTGTTCTGGCTGATGGGCGGGCTCGACGCGCAGGACTGGAGCAAGGCGGCGATCACGCTCGGCGGCTTCTGCGCGTTCGGCCTGCCGCTCGCGGTGCGCAGCCGGCAGCTCGACCTGCTGACGTTGTCGGAGGAGAGCGCGTGGAGCCTCGGCCTCGACGTCGTGAACGCGCGGCGTTGGCTGCTGTGGTTTGCGTGCGGCCTCACCGCGGCGACGGTCGCCAACACCGGCGGCATCACGTTCTTGGGCCTCGTCGTGCCGCATCTCGCGCGCCTGCTCGTCGGCCCCGCGCACCGTGTGTTGCTGCCTGCATCGGCGTTGCTCGGCGCGGTCGTGCTGTTGCTCGCGGATCTGCTGTGCCGCGGCCTGCCGATCGCCAACTTGCGCCTCGGCGTCGTGACGAGCCTGTTGGGCGCGCCGTACTTCCTCTACCTCCTGGCGCGGCATCGCCGCGGGGAGGCGATGCGATGACGTTGTCGTGCACGTCGGTCCTGGTCCGCCACGGTTCGCGAACGGTGCTCGCAGGCGTCGACGTGTCGCTGCGTCCCGGCGAGCTCGTGCTGCTCGCGGGCAGGAACGGCGCCGGCAAGAGCACGTTGCTGCGCGTGCTGCTCGGCGCGCAACGCCCTGACCAAGGCGAGGTCGCGCTCGATGCGCAGCCGATCGGCACGTTCGAGGCGACGCATCGCGCGCGGCGCATCGCGTTCGTTCCGCAGGCGGCCGAGAACCCGTTCGAGTTCACCGGCAGGGAACTCGTGGCGATGGCGCGCCACGCGCATCGCGGCAACTTCGAGAAGGAGACCGAACGCGACCGCGGCGCGATCGCGTGCTCGCTCGAGGTCGTCGACGCGCTGTCGTTCTGCGACCGTCCGGTCACGACGCTGAGCGGCGGCGAACTGCGGCGCATCGCGATCGCGCGCGCGCTCGCGACCGAGGCGCCGCTGATGCTGCTCGACGAGCCGCTCACCAATCTCGACCTCGAGCACGCGGTGTCCGTCGCGGCATTGCTGCGCCTGCTCGCGGACCAGGGCCGCGGCCTGCTCGTCGCCGCGCACGACCTCAACCTGCTCGCGCCGGTCGCGCATCGCTGCGTGCTGCTGCACGAAGGCATAGTGTTTGCCGACGGCCCGCCCGAGCAAGTGCTGCGCGACGAAGCGATCGAGCGCGTGTTCTCGGTCCGGTCGTCCTCGCCGCAGGGCATGTTCCCGCGCGAGTTCCGCAGGTTGGACAAGAAGGGCTGAGGCGCGTCCACGCGCTGGTTCCTGTTGTTCCGAGCGGTCTGCCTGTGGAGTGGGCAGTGCGGAAGGGGAGGGGACTTGCGCGCATCGGATGGGGGGGGGGTAAGAAGGCAATCAGGACTAGTCCGGCAGCCTTGGCGTTCGACGTAAGGTGCCGCAGCCATTTCTCTGCAGCAGCGATAGGAGAGCCATGGAGGAGAAGCGACACCGACGGAAGGCGACTGGGCCGGTGTGTCGATACGGGCCTTGCCCCGATCGTATTGGCTTCTCGTCCAGCCGTTTGGAACTCGGCATGCCTCCCAGGGCGCTGCATGGATCGCGCGTCCCGCCTCACTCTTCTCCACGCATCCATTCCGTCTTCGTGGCGCAACCTCGACTGCAGGCCAGCTGCGACATCGCCTCTGACTTCTAGTGGCCAAGGATTCTCATGACGCAAAATGCGACCAAGGGGAAGACGCATCGGATCGGCGCCTTCGTGCTTCTCGGATGCCTCTTGTCTGTTCTCTATGTGGTGCTGGCGGACAGCAGTGAGCCTGCGCCTGAGACCGATGCGGTCCTGCGAGACGCACCTCCAGCTCCCATGGTGACCGAATCGGATGCGGTCCCTTCCGTTGCGTCAGCGCCGACGGAGGTATCGGTTGCCACCGAGACATCAGAGCCAATCGCCGAAGTGCGGACTGCGGTCCAGGCCAACCTGACTCTTGCAGGTCATCTAGAACTGCGCGCTCGCGCCCTGCGTTGGGGTGAGCCAGACAGGGA
>CAIYFF010000026.1 GCA_903925435.1 uncultured Planctomycetota bacterium
CGAATCCAGGACGCACTCACGTTGGACGATGTGTTCTCGCCAGATGCGAGAGCAGCGGCGATTGCACAACTGGCCGCATTCGGAGTTCGCGATGGCTCGCACTACGCATCGTTGCGCATCCAACGAAACCGGCACGGCTTCCTGCTGACAGACGCCGCGGGACAGAAACTCTCGTTCGTCGTGCAACGCATCGCGTCGCGGCAAGCGGATCTCGCGCTGCAATGGCACGAGCTCGAAGCGGAAGTCTTCCGCTGCGACACCAGCGACAACGACGCGCACTCGGCGGCCGAAGAACTGCGCACCGCGATCCTCGCCGAGGTGCTCGCAGCATGCCCGCGAATGCAACGCGCTGACGCAGACGACTACCCTCGCATCTTCGAACGCGCCCAAAAGGCAACGTGGCTGCCGCTGCCGCTGCTGCATTCGCTCCGCGTCTCCGACCTGGAAGCGAAGCTCGCAGTCCTCAGCGCAGCCTCCATCCTGTTCGCGGCCACGTCCGCCTTGCTCGCGATCCGGCGCCTGCGCAAGTGGCGCTTGCGAGCGAGCGCAGGTAGCGCGACCCCACTGGGTTAGTCGGCGCTGAAATCCACGGGCCGCTGGTAGCGCCCCTGACGCTCCTTCTCCAACTGCATCAACACGTCGTTGAGCAGCGACGACGCGCCGAAGCGGAACCAGTGTGGTGACATCCAAAGATCGCCGCAGGTCTCGTTGACGAGCACGAGGTACTTGAGCGCGTCCTTGCTCGTGCGAATCCCGCCGGCCGCCTTGACCCCCACCATGCGTCCGGTGGCGAGGTAGTGGTCGCGCACGCACTCGAGCATCAGCAGCACGACGGGCAGCGTGCTCGCCGGCGTGACCTTGCCAGTGCTCGTCTTCAAGAAGTCGGCGCCCGCGTCGAGCGCGATTGCGCATGCGCGACGCACGTTGTCGTAGGTCTTCAACTCGCCGGTCTCGAGGATCACCTTCAAGTGCGCTGGCCCACAAGCTTCCTTGATGCGCACGATCTCGTCGCCGACGCGCGCGAACTGACCCGACAAGAACGCGCCGCGATCGATGACCATGTCGATCTCGGTGGCGCCGGCCTCCACCGCGAGCCGCGTCTCGCGCAACTTGGTTTCGAGGTCCGTGCGCCCCGCCGGGAATCCGGTCGCGACGCTCGCGACCTGCACGCCGCTGCCACGCAATTCGTCGGCGGCAACCCGCACGAGGTCGGGATACACGCACACGGCTGCGCAAGACGGAATGTCGGTCCGGCCGGGCATCGGCCGCCTCGCCTTGTTGCACAACTGCCGCACCTTGCCAGGCGAGTCCATGCCCTCCAAGGTCGTGAGGTCCATCATGGCGATCGCGAGATGAAGCCCCGCGACCTTCGCCTTGCCTTTGATGGAACGCGAAGCCAACTCTTGGGCGCGCGTCTCCAACTGCACGGCGTCTACGGGAGCAATACGGGAAGCCATCATCGTCATCGAATGCTTCAGGTCACGGCCAGTTGTGGAACGTGAATGGATCGGGCAACAACCGTTCGAGCGAGGTCACCAACTGCGCGCCGGCCGAACCGAGCAGGACCACCTGCATCGAAGGACCGAACTCCGCAAGCACTTGTCGACACGCGCCGCACGGCCGAGCAGGGTCGACGAGATCGGTCACCACCGCAACTGCCCGAATCGCGCGCACGCCGTTTGCCACCGCGGTGAACACCGCTGCGCGCTCGGCGCAGATCGTGAGGCCGTAGCTCGCATTCTCGACGTTGCATCCGCTGAAGATGCGGCCGTCATCCGCGAGCACTGCGGCGCCGACGCGAAACCGCGAGGCAGGCGCGTATGCGTGCTGCTGCACCGACCGCGCAGAGTGCGCAAGTTGCTCGAGCACGTGGGAAGGCAGATCACCGGCCCTGGACACCATGCAAAGAGCCTACGGTTCGCCGGATCGCGACGCGAGCGGTGGAATGTGGTGTCCGTAGTCCGCACAAGCGCGCCTCCCGCGCGTCCAGAACCGTGACACTGCGCGCACGGCACACACATTGCGCTCACGGCTCTGTGCTCAAGTCCGCGGTGCTCCTGCCCTTCTCCATCGCCTCCGTGCTGACAGCGTTCGCGCTGCCTCACGCCGATGAGCGCTTCGTTGTCGTTGCCAGCCCGGCGACGGCGACGATTGCGGCGGCAATGACCCAGACGATCTCGGTGCGCGAACCCGAAGCGCGATGCCACACGGTGGTCCACTTCGAGCGCATCGACGGCGCGTCGCTGCCGTTGCACGGCTCCGCGTGGCTCTACTCTTCGCCCGGAGCGCAAACGAGCGACTTGCCGGCAAATGCGCATGCGATCGCAACGCGCACGCTCGTGTTCGTGGCGCACCCGCACCGCACGGTCTCCAACCTGTCGCGAGAACAAGTAGCAGCCCTGCTCGATGGCAGCCTTGCCAACTGGCGGCAACTGGGAGGCCCAGATGCTCCGGTGCGCTTCCTCCGCACCTCGGACCCGGACGACCTCGACTCGATCCGCCAGTTCACCGGATCTGCGAAGGAGCGAGCAGCGGACGCAGGCAACTCGTTCTACGGCGACCACCGCTGTGAACGCCTCGTCACCGGAGACCCATTCGCCATCGGCACGATGGCGGCGGAGGCAGCAGCGGACGCCATCTCGCGTGGCGCGCCACTTCGCATCCTGTCGATCGACGGCATCGAGTCTTCGGCGTCTGGAGATGAAGTGTCCTGCTATCCGTTGGTTCGCACGTTGCAACTTCGCATCGCGCATCCCGACGACCCTCGCAGCGACTCCTTGCACCGCTTCCTGCATTCCGAGCATGGCATCGACTCGCTGACAGCCGCTGGCTACGTGCCACTCGCAAACCAGTGAGAAGCGCGTGGCGCTCCGCAACGCGGAACTAAGCGCTGAGGCTTGGCTGCGGTAGCCTTCGGCTCGCTTGCCGACGCACCACCCAATCCGCCAGATACCTCACGTCGAACAGGTCCGATCGACCGCGTTCGAGCCGCGTATTCCTGGCAGCAAGTCCGCCACGTTGCGCGCGCTGATGATCGCCGCTCTCAAGCAAGGGCGCACCGACATCCACGGGGCGCTGCGTGCCGACGACACCGACCACTTCGCGCGGGCGCTCGCGCAGTTTGGCGGGATGTCGATGCAGGAGAGCGACCGCGCATTCCAAGTCGAGCGTGCGCAAACGCGACTCGACGCTCCGAGCGAGGTCCTCGATGTCTCTCATGGCGCCACTCCCGCCCGATTCCTCATGGCGTTTGCTGCGCTCGCCAACGGCACGACGACCATTACGGGATCGGCGCGTCTTCGTGAGCGCTCGATGGCAGACCTTGCAGCCTCGCTGCGCGCGATCGGCGTCGCGTGCGAGTGCCTCGAACGCGAGGGCTGCCTGCCGATCGCCATCCACGGCACGGACTGCGCGAAGCGCGACGTGCGCGTCCGCTGTGACGCGTCCTCGCAGTTCGCGAGCGCGCTGATGCTGATGCTGTCGTTCGAGGATCGCGCCGCGTCGATCCGCATCGAAGGCGACGCTGTCTCCAAGCCCTACCTGGAACTCACGCGGC
>CAIYFF010000027.1 GCA_903925435.1 uncultured Planctomycetota bacterium
GTCGATGGGCATGTTCACGCTGCCGCCGGTCGTCGTATCGACGCCCCTCAAGCTGCTGCTGTTCGTGCTCGTCGGTGGCTGGGATCTCGTGGTCGTGTCGCTCGCCGAGAGCTTTGCAGCCTGAGGCTTCGCCATGGACCAAACCACCGTATTGGACCTCTGCCGCGCGACGCTGACGACCGCGCTGATGCTCGTGGCGCCGGCGCTGCTCGTCGGCCTCGTCGTCGGCCTCGCCGTCAGCGTGTTCCAAACGCTGACTTCGCTGCAGGAACAGACGCTGACGATCGTCCCCAAGATGCTCGCCGTCATCGCGACGTTGATCGTGCTGATGCCGTGGATCCTCGGCACGCTCGTCGACTTCACCAGCGCGCTGCTGCGCAACCTCGCCGAATACGGCAGGGCTAGCTGAACATGGACCTCGCGCTGTTCGAACAACAGGCCGTGTCGCTGTTCCTGCACTTCGTGCGGACCGGCGCGTTCCTGTTTGTCGTGCCGTTCTTCGGCCGGCAGCGCGACACGTTCTTCTTGCGCCTCGTCTTGTCGGTGGCGCTCGGCAGCATGATGTGGTGGAACGGCGGCCAGTCCGTCGAACTGCCGCGCTCGCTCGTCGAGATGGGCTTCTTGGTGATGACCGAGTCGTTCCTCGGCTTGGCGCTTGGCTTCGCGCTGTCGATGCTGACTTCGATCCTCGTGTCTGCTGGCGAGATCATCAGCAGCGAGATGGGCTTTGCGATGGCCCGCGCGATCGACCCCGATAGCGGCGGCAACTCGACGGTCGTAGCCCAGCTGTTCTCGGTGTTCGGCTTCTTGCTGGTGCTGCAACTCAACATCCACCACGAAGCGCTGCGCATCCTGAGCCACACGTTCTCGGCATGCCCGGTCGGCGAGCCGTTCTCGATCGAGCCGATGTGGCTCGGCATCCAAACGCTCGTCGGCGACAGCGTCGTGTGCGCGCTGCAGTACGCGTTCCCCGTGCTCGCCGTGATGATGCTGCTGACCGTCGGCCTCGTGCTGTTCGGCCGCGCAGTGCCCAACGTGAACTTGATGGAGTTCAGCTTCACGGTCCGCGTGCTCGTGGCGCTCGTCGCTGCGATCTGGTTCCTCTCGTCCGGCGCGCCCTTTTTGGAGCGCACGTTCGAGAGCTTCTTGTTGACCACCAAGTCGATGTTCCCGGCCTAGAGCGACAATGGCATTTGGCGACGATCAAGGCAGAACCGAGAAGCCGACCCCAGGTCGGCTCGCCGAAGTGCGCAATCGCGGCGACACGCATCTGTCGCGCGAACTGCTAACCGGCGCCACGCTGCTCACCGCGGCGATCGCGTTGCGATCGCTAGGCGGCTGGCTGCTGCAGAGCCTCGGCGCTGCGCTGCAGCACGGGCTCACGCTCGACATGGAAGCGCACCCCGTCAGGAACGGCGACGTTCCGGGCGCATGCCAAGAAGTGCTCATCACGCTCGCGCTCGTCGCGGCGCCGACGATCGTGTTGCTCGCGGTGTTGCTGCTCGCTGCGGCAGTCGCGGGCTACGCGCAGATCGGCGTGCACATCGCGGACGAAGTGATGCAGCTGAAGCTCGAGCGCCTCAACCCCGCGTCCAACTACAAGCGCCTGTTCAGCATGCAGGCCATCGTTCGCACGGTGTTTGCGATCATCAAGCTCGGCGTTCTCGTCGCAGTCTTGACGATCGTTCTCAAGGCGCGCTGGGCTGACCTGACCAAGTTGCCCGACCAAGACTTCGCTGTCGCCATGCACATCGTCGCGGACATCGCGATGACGGCGCTGCTGTGGGTCGCCGTCGTGGTCTTCGTGCTCGCCATCGCCGACGTGTTCTGGCAGCGCTTCGACTTCGAGAAGCGCAACATGATGACGAAGCAGGAGATCGAGGACGAACGGAAGCGCGGCGAAGGCGATCCGATGGTCAAGAACCGCCTGCGTCAGGCGCGCACCGAGCTGCTGCGTCATCGCATGATGCAAGCGGTGCCGAAGGCCGACGTCGTCATCACCAACCCGACGCACTACGCAGTCGCTTTGCGCTATGACCGCAAGAAGAACGCGGCTCCCGAAGTCCTCGCCAAGGGCGTCGACGACATGGCCGCGCGCATTCGCGAGATCGCGCGCGAGAACAAGGTGCCGCTGATGGAAGACCCGCCTCTCGCTCGCGCGCTGTTCCGCGCCGTGAAGGTCGGGCAGGAGATTCCGACGCGCTTCTTCGAAGCCGTCGCGACCGTCCTGAGCCACGTCTACCGCCTGAAGAACCGAGTTGCCTGATCCGATGAGCACGCTCCAAACCAAGCCCCAACGCAATCAGGCGCTCGCCGTCGCATTCCTCGGCATCCTCGCCGTGATGCTCGTGCCGATGCCGCCGCTGATGCTCGACGCGATGCTGTGCATCAACATCGCGACGAGCCTGCTCGTCGTGATGTCGGTGCTCAACGCGTCGCGGCCGACGGACTTCAGCACGTTCCCCACGGTGCTGCTGTTCACCGCGTTGTTCCGCCTCGCGCTCAACGTCGCGTCGACGCGTTTGATCCTCTTGGACGGCGATGCCGGCAGCGTCATCACGACGTTCGGCAACTTCGTGATCGGCGGCCAACCGGTCGTCGGCGTGATCGTGTTCTCGATCCTGATCGTCATCCAGTTCGTGGTGATCACGAAAGGCCAGAACCGCATCAGCGAAGTGGCGGCGCGCTTCACGTTGGACGCGATGCCCGGCAAGCAGATGTCGATCGACGCGGACCTCAACGCGGGCCTCATCACCAACGAAGAGGCGAAGGCGCGACGCAAGGCGCTGACGACGGAAGCCGAGTTCTACGGCGCGATGGACGGTGCAGGTAAGTTCGTCCGCGGTGACGCGATCGCCGGCCTCATCATCACCGGCATCAACATCGCAGGTGGCCTCGTGATGGCGATGGTCTACCGCGAGATGAACTTCTCCGACGCGCTTGAGACCTACACGATCCTCACCGTCGGCGACGGCCTCGTGTCGCAGATCCCTGGTCTGCTCGTGTCGACCGCGTCCGGCATCCTCGTGACCAAGGGCGCCAGCGAAGAAGGCGTGGGGCACGAGATGAACCAACAGATGATGCAGAGCGCGCGCGCGCTTCGCGGCGTCGCCGCGGTGCTCGGCATCATGTCGTTGTTGCCTGGCATGCCGACGCTGCTGTTCCTTGCAGCAGCAGCGTGGATGTTGTTCTACGCGCAGTCGGTCGAGACCAAGCAGAAGACAGAGAAGGCCGCGGCGGAGGCCGCAGAAGCACAACCCGCCACCGGCGACGCGGCGCAGGCTCCGATCGAAGAGCTGCTGTCCGTCGATCGCCTTGGCATCGAGATCGGCTATCGCCTGATCGGCCTCGTCGAACCCGGCCGCCACGGCGGGCTGCTCGACCACATTCGCTCGGTGCGCCGACAATTCGCGCAGAGCCTTGGCATCGTGGTGCCGCCGATCCGCGTTCGCGACAACGTGCAACTCGATCCCAACGCGTATCGCATCGTGCTCGGCGGCCAAGAGGTCGCGCGCGGCGAACTGCGCGCGGGACAGTTCCTCGCGATGGATCCGAGCGGCGCTGCGCCGGCGATCCCGGGCGTCGAGACGATCGAACCCGCGTTCGGCTTGCCTGCGCGTTGGATCCCCGAGAGCGAGAAGGATCGCGCCGAGATCCGCGGCTACACGGTCATCGACGCGCCGTCCGTGCTCGTCACGCACCTCACCGAAGCGCTCAAGAAGATCGCTGGCGAACTGCTGTCGCGCGACGACGTGAAGTCGCTGCTCGACAACCTCAAGAAGACGTCGCCCGCGGTCATCGACGAACTGATCCCTGGCCAACTTTCGGTTGGTCAAGTGCAACGCATCCTGTCGCAACTGCTCAAGGAAGGCGTGCCGATCCGCAACCTGCAGACGATCCTCGAAGCGCTCGCCGACTCGTGCGTCGACACGAAGGATCCTGCGAAGCTCGTCGAACAAGTGCGTTCGCGCATCGCGCGCACGATCGTCGAGCCGCACCTCGATTCGCAGGGCACGCTGCATGCCGCGTTCTTGGAACCGGACCTCGAGCGCACGCTCGCCGAAGCGCTCGCCGGCCAGGAAGGCGTTGGCAAC
>CAIYFF010000028.1 GCA_903925435.1 uncultured Planctomycetota bacterium
CGCGATGCACGGGTGCGCCTTCGATCGCAACCTCGGCGAACATGGGCATCACCGGCGGCTCCAGCTCGAACGCGAACACGCGACTCGATGGTTCGCGCACGAGGTACTCGCGGTCCGCCTCGAGTTCGTGCAGCACCTGCCGCGAGCCCGACGGCCACGTCACGACTGCGAAGTCGATCTTCGAAGCGCTGCCGAGGCCGAAGTGCACGCGCGCTTCCTGGCCCGACAGATAGCCACGCGACACGTGGTTCTCGCGCACGAGCCGCTGCGAGCCTACTCCGAGTTCGATGCGCGCGCCGATGCCGCGCGTGTTCGCGCCGCGGCCCTCGAGCACGAACGCGACCGAATGGCCTTCGGCGGTGCGGTTCTCGTAGAGCCCGAGTTCCTGGTCGAGGTCGTTCGTCACGACGTCGAGATCGCCGTCGCGATCGAGATCGACGAGCAGTGCGCCGTGGCTGATCGTCGCCGCGTCGAGGCCCCACGCGGCGCCGGTCTTCTCGAACTGCAGGTCGCCCGCGTTGCGCAGCGCGAAGTTCTTCTCCGGCACCCACGGCACGGATTGGATCAGCGCGATCGCTTCGTCCTGCTTGCCTGCGCGCCACAGTCGCTGCTTCTCGAGTTCGATGTCGGGGTTCATGTCGAACCGCGCGATGCCGTTCGTGCAGAACAGGTCGAGCCTCGCGTCGTTGTCGAGGTCGCCAAACAACGCGCTCCACGTCCAGTCCGTGCTCGCGACGCCCGCGAGGAATGCAGCTTCTTGGAAGCGATTCGTGCCGGTGTTGAGCAGCAGCGCGTTACGCATGCACTGCTGCGGATCGGCGTGGATCAGGAAGTCCCGCTGGGCGTTCATGTCGCCCATCAGGATCTTGGCCATCTTGTGCGTCGTGGCGCTCATGTCCGCGACGAACAGGTCCATGCGCCCGTCGCCGTCGACGTCACCCGCGTCACTGCCCATGCCGTAGTAGGCGGTGTGCGGCAGCGTCTCCTTGGCGACTTCGCGGAAACGGCCGCCGCCTTCGTTGTGCCAGAGCTGGTCCGGCGACTCGAGGTCGTTGGCGATGTAGAGGTCCGGCTTGCCGTCTTGGTCGTAGTCGACCCAGGTCGCGGACAGCCCCATGCCGTGGTCCGCGAATCCCGCTGCGTCCGAGCCATCTGTGAACGTGCCGCCGTCGTTGCGCAGATAGCGATCGCGCTGGCCCGCCATGTAGACGCGGCCGTGGAACGCGAAGAAATGCTCGCGCAGCTTCTCGGGAATCCGCAGCGACGGGTCCTGGTCGCCGCGTTGCAGGCGCTGGAACACCGGATCGGCGGTGTCCTGCAGCGACGGGACCATCTGCCGCGCGGTGCGCAACGTGTCGCCCGGGACCTGCATTGCGTCGAGCACTTCGGGCACGAGCGCCCATCCGGCGTGCAGCGCGCGGTTGGTCACGAGGTAGCAGTCGAGATCGCCATCGCCGTCCGCGTCGGCGAACGCAGCCATCGTGCTCGCAGCCGCGACATCGAGGCCGAAGCGCGCAGCACACTCCTCGAACGTGCCGTCGCCGCGGTTCTTGTAGAGACGGTTCTTCGCCTCGGTGTTGCAGACGTAGAGGTCGAGCCACGAGTCGCCGTCGACATCGACGAACGTGGCTCCAGTGCCCCAAGCATCGCCGCCATCGACGTTGCCCGCGGTTGCCGTCACATCGACGAAGCGCAGCGGCGCGGTTTGGCGGAACAGCTTGTTCGGTCCGTCCTGGCTCACGCAGTAGAGGTCGGGCAGCCCGTCCTTGTCGTAGTCGCCAACCGCGAGCCCAGCGCCATTCGTGAGGTAGGTGTAGCGGTTCTCCTTGCGCAACTCGTTGCGGAACGAGACGCCAGATTCCGAGCTCGCGACGCGGCGAAACCTTGGGCCGTCTTGTTTGGCGCTGCGCGCAAGCGGACGGCTCTCCAGTTCCGGCAACGAAACCGGGAACCATCGCAGCAGCACGAACGGCATCGCGACAAGCGCGACCAGCCAGAGCAGCGAACCGGGACGCAGCCTTCGCGACGAAGTCATCGGGCTGCGGATCCTAGCGATGGTTGGGTTGCGGTGCGTTGCCGATCTGTGCGCTGGAACTCCGGCACGAACTGCGCAGCATGAAGCGATGCGATGCTTCCTTGCCGCTCTCGTCGCGTTCGCGATTCCGTGTGCTGCGCAAACGGATGGCCCTTCGTCGCGCACCGATTGGCTGGTCGAGCCGTCGAGCTTCGTCGCGCGCGGTGAGAAGTCGGCGGATGGCCGCGATCTCGTGCTCGACAACGGGATCCTGCGAGCGACGTATCGACTGACGCCGAACGCAGCGCTGGTCAGCTTGGAGCACGGGCAAAACCGTGAGCAGTTGCTGCGCGCGGCGCAACCGATGGCGCGCGTCGAGATCGACGGCAAGCCGTTCGCCGTGGGCGGACTCGTGGGGCAGGGCAACCGCGCCTTCTTGCTGCCGGAGTGGATCGATGCGCTGACCGCCGATCCCGCTGCATTCCGCTGCGTGGCGTGCGAGTTCGCGCCGATGGAAGCGCGCTTTGCATGGCCGGAGTCCGCGCGCACGCGAACGATCGTCGGTGACGTCGCGTGGCCGCCGCGCGGGGTGCACGCGGTGCTGACGTTCGCAGCGCCCGAGGGCGCGGATCCCTCGTTGCGCGTCGATGTGCACCTGGAGCTCTACGACGGCTTGCCGTTGTTGTGCCAGTGGTTCCAAGTCCACAACGGCGGCTCGCGACCGATCGTGCTCGATCGCTTCACGGCGCTCGAGTGGGCGATGGTCGAGGCTGAGTCGCGCGTCGAGCCGGAGCGACGCGACGTGCAGTTGCCGGACGTTCATGTCGAGACGGACTTTTCGTTCCACGCAATGACCGGCGCAGACGGGAGTGCGCACTGCGTCCGGTGGCTCCCCGATCCGGCCTACGACACGCAGGTCAACTACGAGAAGCGCACGCAGTGCCTGCTCGAAGTGCGGCCTGACCTCGGCCCCGCGCAGACCATCGCGCCCAACGCGACGTTCGCATCGTGTCGCGCGTGGGCACTGTGCCATGGCAACGACTCCGATCGAGACCGTCGCTCGCTCGCGCTGCGGCGGATGTATCGCACGCTTGCGCCGTGGACGCGCGAGAACCCTTTGATGATGCATCTGCGCACTGCCGAGCCTGC
>CAIYFF010000029.1 GCA_903925435.1 uncultured Planctomycetota bacterium
CCTCGCAGTGTCGCCGCCAGCGCGCAACGGAGCCAGATCCGCCCCTGCCTCGTCATCACCACATGCGCAGCAACGCGACGCCGACCGCTACTTCACGCAGTCAAGGAACGCGATCGGCGGATTTGCCAGGAACGGCTGCCAATGCGCGTCGCCCCACGTCGCGCGGCCTTCGGGCGAGACCTCGGCCGGATGCCAGCGGATGTCGCGCAGGCCCGCTGCCGTCATCGCGCGCTCCATTGTCGCTGGCGAAAGGTAGTAGTTGGTCACCTGGATGGTCCCCTCCGACAGATGGAACCGCCAATGGATCGGCGAGCCATCGACAAGCGGGCCGTCGAGTTGCTTCGAGTAGCCGTACATGCGGCCGGTCTCGAAGTTCTCCGGCGGATCCTTGGGGTGGTTGTTGACGGTGACAAAGCGTCCACCCGGCTTGAGGTTGCGCGCGATCGCCTGGCACATGGCCAGCAGTTCGTCGTAGCTCCGCGCGTAGTTCAGCAGGTAGGCAGCGAACACGAGGTCATTGCCCTGCCGTTGGTCGACGTTCCGCGCATCGGCCGCTTCGTACTGCACGTCGAGCGGTTCCGTCGCTTCCTGCGCACGCGCCAAGTCGATCATTCCCTGCGACAGGTCGATGCCGGTGACCGGGCCGGCGCCGAGGCGTCGAAGCAGGCGCGTGTAGTAGCCCTCGCCGCAAGCGAGATCGAGCGCGCGCAGGCCGGCGACCTTGCCCGTGAGCCGGAGCAAAGTGTGGCGCTCGATGTGCGTACGCCAGGGCTGCAGCTTGGACGCCTGATACTCCTTGGCGATCTGGTCGTAGTTGGTGCTCATAGGCGAAGCTCGACGAAGCGACTGTTTTGCGCCTCGCTCCGCCGTGTGAACCGAGACGCGCAATAGAGCATACATCGGTCGGACAGTTCCGATCCGGAGAGGTTCCAAGCAAGTGCGTGCTTCGACCCGAGCAGGAGCCGCCGGCGCGCACGCCGGCCCAGCGTCAGTGCCGCGCGCCACCGCGGCCCGCGAGTGCTAGGTGCACGACGCCGGATATGCCAAAGCTCAAGAACCACGCATAGTGATAGAGACTGGTCCAGAAAGGCGGCGCCGTCGCCCAACCTACGGTCGCGAGAAAACCCGGCACGCAGGGAAGCACGCCAAGCACGAGCGCGACCATCGCCCTCGGATTGACGCCCCCGCGATACCAGTATACGCCTGACGGGTCGTAGAGGCTGCGCACGTCGAGTCGCGCGCGGCGGACGAGGTAGTAGTCGACGATCAATATGCCGCCGACAGCACCGAGCAGTGCCGAGTAGGCGACCAGCCACTTGAAGATGTAGCCCGACGGATCCTCGACAAGGCGCCACGGCTGCATGAGGACGCCGAGCAGGCCCGTGATCAGTGCGCCAACTCGAAACGAGATCCTCTTGGGGGCAATGTTGGCGAAGTCATTGGCCGGGCCGACGACGTTGGCAGCGAGATTGGTGGCAAGCGTGGCGAGCACGATCGCGCCAAGGCCAACGAGCCGCAGCGTCGGATTGCCCATGTTCGAAACGAGCTCCACCGGGTCCCAAATCGCCTTGCCGTGGACGACGATCGTCGCCGATGTCACGGCGACGCCGAGGAACGCGAACAGGCCCATCGACACGGGCAGGCCTACCGATTGCCCGACGATCTGGTCGCGCTGCGACCGCGCGTAGCGACTGAAGTCCGGGATGTTGAGGGCCAGCGTCGCCCAGAACCCGACATTCGCAGTCAGCGCGGGCAGGAAGAACGACCAGAACTGCCCCGCCTTCGCGCCGCCGGCCGCGAACTGCGAGGGCTGCGCGAAGATCGGCCCGAAGCCGCCGGCCGCGCGATACGCCCATGCCAGCAGCGCCGCGCCCATGAGCAGGAGCAACGGCGCCTTGATGTTGAGCAGCACGCGCACCGACTCGATGCCGCGCCAGGCGATGAAGAGGTTGAGCCCCCAGAAGCCGAGGAAGCAGACGAACTGCGGCAGGCTGATGCCGAGCGCTGGCAACGGAGCGAGCTGCGCCCACGACGGGATGTGCGCCTCCAGCGCTTTGTAGATCGCCCAGCCGCCGATCCAGCATTGGATGCCAAACCAGCCGCAGGCGACGAGCGCGCGCAGGATGGCCGGCACATTTGCGCCGCGCAGCCCAAACGCCGCCCGGCATTGC
>CAIYFF010000030.1 GCA_903925435.1 uncultured Planctomycetota bacterium
CAGATGGACGGCGCCGAGACGCTGGAGCCGCCGGCTCCGTCGAACGGGTCCGTGCCGGTGGTCCTGAACCGCACATTGCAGACTGCGAACTACGACAGCGCGCACACGCGCTCGGGCAAGACCTACAACCGGTTCACCTTCGAGAAGGCCTTCCTGCCGACGCGGCCGGGCAAGTGGACGCTCGATGCGCCGATGCTGCGCTACCAGGTGCAGCTCACCGAGGGGCGCCAAGGTTTCTTCGGCGAGCGCGTCGGAGCGCAGACGCAGAACTACTACGTCTACGGCAAGCCGATCACGCTCGAGGTGCTGCCGATCCCGGACGCAGGGAGGCCACAGCCATACTTTGGCGCAGTGGGCCGCTTCTCGATGGCCGCGAGCTGCGACCGCGACGTGGTCAAGGTCGGCAACTCGATCAAGCTCACGCTCGCGATCACGGGCAGTGGCAACTTCGAGTTCTTGCGCTTGCCCGACCTCGCCTCGTGGGAACAACGCGGGCTTCATCTGCTCGGCCAGACCGAGGATCGCAAGCCGGATCGCGCGACAGTCGTCTACGACCTCACGCCGTTGTCGAAGGACGTGAACGAACTGCCGCCGATCGCATGGAATTGGTTCGACACGACTCCGGGCGAGGAGCGGTTCATCGAAGCAAAGACGTCGGCGCTGCCGATTCGCGTCGAGCCGTTGCCGGAAGGCGAAGCGCTCGCGGCGATGCCCGATGCAAAGAAGGCGACCGTGACTCCGGGCGTCGACGACATCTACGACCTGAAGGAGCGCTCGGGCGAACCGATGCGCGCGCAGCGCGTTGCGCCTTGGATCGCGGCGTCGTGCGCGTTTGTGCCATGGCTCGCGCTCGGCTTCGTCACGTTGTTCGCATGGGGAAGGCGTCGCGCGCAGGCGGACCCTGGGCGCTCGCGGTCGCAGTCTGCGATGCGTGCATTCGTGAGCGCGATCGATGGCGGCGCAGATCCCGCGGAAGCGCTCGCGGGCTACCTCGCGGATCGCATGGATGTGCCCAAGGCTTCGGTGATCGGTCCGGACTTGGTGGAGCGACTCGTCGCAAACGGCGCGGATGCGGCGCTCGCGCGCGAATGCGCGTTGGCGATCGAGAACGGCATGGCGGCGCGCTATGGCGGCGCTGCCAAGCTCGAAGCGGAGAAGGCGCGCGCGCTCGCATCGGCGATGGATCGTTCGGGCCTTCGTCGCGCGGCGCAGGCTGCGCGCGGCGCCCTCGCGCTGTTCGTGTTGTGCGCAATGGCTGGCGCGCAGTCCGATGCTGGCTACGAGGCGTGGGCGAAGGGCGACTACGCGGCGGCGGCCTCGAGCTTCGAGCAAGCAGTGCAGAACGAGGACGACCGCAGGTTGTTCTATGCGCTCGGCAATTGCCGCTATCGGCTTGGGGATCTCGCCGGGGCGCTGTGGGCCTACGAGCGCGCGCGCCTTGGCATGCCGCGCGACGAAGAGTTGCTCGCCAACCTCGCGCTCGTGCGCAAGAAGTTGGAGATCGACGAAGGCGGCGAGCCGTTCACTGCGGCGCTCGGCGAAGTGCGCGACCGATTCTCGCCGCGCGAACTCGCATGGATCTGCCTTGCCCTCATGTCGATGTCGGCCGCGCTGATGGCAGCTTCGCGCAAGGCTCCGTTCTTGCGTTGGGTCGCGTTCGCGCTGCTGCTGCCCGGCGCGTTGGTCGCGATCGAACTGCTGTGGTTGTCGCCGCAGCGACCGCCGCGCGCGATTGCGCTCGACGCGTTGGAACTGACCGCGGAGCCGCGCGATGGCATGGATGCTGTCGCGACGATTGCGCCCGGCGCGTCGGTCTCGGTGCGATCGGGCCTCGGCGGCGAGTTTGTGCGCGTCGAGGCGATGGGGCGCAGCGGCTACTGCAAGCGCAGCAAGATCGGCGTGATCGAGTGACGCTGCGCTGTGCGCGCGTCAGCCGAGCATGCGCTTCAAGCGCAAGCCGAGCATCGTGAGCAAGAGGCCCACGAACACGAGAATGCCGGCGACGATCCAGCGCAGCAGCCATTCGTTGAAGAACAGCGCAACGCCGAACAAGACCAATCCGCCGCCGATGACGAGCGGGATCAAGTGAGCGGTTGGCGGCAACTGCGGCATGCCGGGCATTCCCGGCATCCCGCCCTTCAGGCGGTAATCCATCAGCGGAGCGGTTTCGTGTAGATGCGGTATCGACGGTAGGGGACGTGGCCCAGCGTCTCGAGTGGGCCGAGCATGTCGCGGTTGTCCTCGAGGATCCAGCTTGCCTCGCACGCGTCGAAGCCGGCGGCGATGCCTTGGCTGATCACCGCGTGCATGACGAGCATCTGCAGCCCGTCGCGGCGGTGCTCCGGAACGACGCCGAGCGTGAGGACGCGAATCGTGCGCGTCTGCTTCATCGCCGACAGGAACTTCCACCAACCGAACGGCAGCAGCTTGCCATTGCATGCTTGGATGCCGCGGTTGACGTCGGGCAGCGCCGCCGCGAACCCGACCGGCTTGCCGTCGATCTCGGCGATGTGCATCAGCTCTGGACGCGCGACCTTCGCGAGGTCCTTGCTGTGCGCGAAGAACTCGGCCTCGCTCATCGGCACGAAGCCCCAGTTGCGCTCCCAGATGCGGTTGTAGAGATCCCAGACGATGCGCATCTCGTCGCCAAAGCGCTTCAAGTTCATCCGCCGCACGACGGCGCGGCTCTTCTGCTGCACGCGCTGCACGATGCGATCGATGCGCGAAAGGTCGAGCGTGTGCTTCGTCGCGCGCAGCGCGAGCAGGTCCTTTGCCTTCTGCAGTCCAGCCGCCTCGAGCCACTGCGCATAGTGCGGCGGGTTGTGAGGCATCATCAGCATCGGCGCGCCGGGCTCGCCTTCGACGAGCAGCCCGCACCGGTAGTTGGTCGACAGGTCGACCGGGCCGCGCAGCGAGTCGGCCGAGCGCTCGCGGCACCATGCGGCGGCGTGTTCGACCAGCGCCTTCGCGGTGTCCTGGTCCGTTGCTTCGAAGTGGCCGAAGAAGCCGACTCGATCCCCGTGGAACTCGTCGTGCAGGCGATCGCGCGATGCGCTGACGCGGCCTACGACGCGGCCGTTTCGTTCCGCGACGAAGAACCCGGCTTCGCCGTGCGCAAACCACGGATTGCGCGCGCGGTCCACTTGCCAACTCTCGCCGCTGGTCAGCGGCGGGACGTAGTCTTTGTCGCCTGCGTAGAACGCGCGCTGCAGTTCGAGGAAGCGCTTGGGCGACTCGATCGCGCGGATGCGAGCCGCTGAGGGCGCGGGAGCTTTGTCGAATGCAGTCATGCCGGTAAGACGGCGATCCTCGCATTCTGTGGCCGCGCTGCAATGCCGCAGCCGTCCCGCAGCGAGCCTGCCATGAAGCCACTTCTCCAGCCGACGGTTCTCGCGCTGCTCGCGGTTGCCGCGTGCAAGAGCGGTCCCACGTGGACGCTGCGCGACCCGGGTCCGCTTTCTCCCGATAACCGCGCGCTGCTGGCCAAGGCCGAGAAGCCCTACCGCAAGGGCGAGCCGTTCGACGAGATGCGCGCGCAGATTGTCGCGGATCCCGTCGCGGCGTGGTGGTGGGCGCGCATGGCGGTGCGCGATGTGATGTCCGCCCGCGAAGTGCGCGCTGATGGCATCGAACAGGGAAGCGCCGCGGGGCAGCACGCGGACAACCAGCTGGAGGAGCGGATTCGCGAAGGGCGCGGCGGAAGCGACGATGGGTCGCAATTGCTGAAGGCTGCCGCGGGCAAGCGCGATCCCGTCGAGGAGCGCGGGCTCCTCGAGTTGCAGAAGCTCGGCGCAGTGGCGCTGCCGTGCCTGATGTTCGACCTCGCGTGCAACACGGACGGGTTCTCGCGCCAGAACGGAGTCGATTTGCTCGCGCGCCAAGGCGACGCTGCGATGCCGATCGTTCGTGCGGAGTTGCTCGGCAGCGACGAAGCGATGCATCGGCGCACGGGCGCGCAGTTCTTGGCGGCTCGCATGCCGGAAGCCGCGTCCGAGGAGGAGCTGATCGCGTTGCTCAAAGATCGCGATTACGGCGTCCGCGCCGCTGCGTGTGCTGGGCTCGACCGCGGCGGCGCCGCCGCGCGCGATGCGCTGCTGCGCGCGATGGCGAACGACGAGGACGCATTCACGCGGCGCGCGGCGGCAAAGGCGCTGTCGCTGCATCGCGGCAAGCTCGTCGCCGAGCAGTTGTGCGATTACCTCACGCGTTGCCAGAGTCAGCGTGACACCGCTGGCTGTGAGGCGGCGCAGGCTTCGCTGCAGATCCACGCGCGTTCGCGCGGCGCGCGCAGCATCGAAGCGTGGCGTGCCTATGCCGCATCGCCAGCGGCGGACGTGGTGGGCACGCCGAGCCCGGCGAGCAAGTAGTCCGCACCAAGGCATTCCGCGCCCCCGCATCCCTGCAGTTTGGCGGATGCTGGCCTTCTGCGATCGCCCGTTGGTGCAGGGCTGCTGCGTCGCTAGGCTTCGTCGCCTTCGCTGCGCACGGTGTTGCAGCGAGGATCCACCGAATGGAAGACTGGAAGATCACCCGCGACCGCAAGGCCTGTGAACGGCCCGGCTGCCCGCTGCCGTCGGCGCAGAGCTACTTCGCCGTGCTGGAGTTCCCGGCGTGCGTGCGTCGCGATATCTGCGACGCGTGCTTCTGCGACCAGGAGCGCAAGGCCGAGTCGCCGATGGTGTTCTGGCGGGCCCAGCGCCGGAAGTCGGACAGCAAGGAGCCAGTGCTCGATCTCGTGTCGCTGCGCGTGCTGTTCGACAAGCTCGCCGCCGTCGAGGACGAGCGCGCGCGCCAGCTGCGCTACTTCTGCGCGCTGCTGCTGCTCCGCAAGCGCGTGCTCAAGATGGTCCAGCCGCGCACTGCAGAGCAGGAGCGCGCCGACCTCGTCGTGGTCGACCCCAAGATGAAGGAGCTCGAGCCGATCTCCCTATTCGCGCCGGCGATCGATCTCGACGACCTGTCGAAGATCAAGGACGAGCTGCTGCAGGCGATGGGCGAGGATCTGGACGGCGCGCGCGGCGAGGATGCGCCCAAGCCGGAGGTTGCGGCACAGCCAGCGTCAGAGGAATCGCTGGCAGAGGTTGCGGTCGCGGTGGAAGCCACCGAGCCCGGTGCCGAGGCTACGAACGAGGCCGAGATCGGAGCTTCCGAGGACAGCGCTTCCGAGGACAGCGCTTCCGAGGACAGTGTTTCCGAGGACAGTGCCCCCGAAAGCAGCGCCCCCGAAAGCACGGAAGCGGCGGCGGCTGGCGAAGCGTCGGCCTGAGGGGCCGGCCGCCAGTCACCTCCAGCTGACGTCCCAGACGAGGTCTTCGTCCTCGACGAGGAGCGCTGCCACCGGCAGCACGAGGTAGGCGCGGTTGCGTTCGTGCGAGGCCTCGACGCCGCGACCGAGCGGGACGATGCCCGAGGCAATCACCTGCTCGGGCAGCCGCACTTCGAACCGGATCGCGTCGGCGATCTCCTTCCGATTGCTGTTCGGATCGTGCACCTTGGCGAGCGACTTCCTGGTCGCCTCGTCCGGCACCAGCGTCTTGACCCAGGCGAGGTCCTTCTTCCGTTGCAGCACGACGCGCAGGCGCGGCATGTCGTCGTTGCTCTGCAGGAAGCGGACTTCGCGCTCACCGAGTTCGACCGATGCGAGGCTGGTGAACGAGCCTTGCGACGACACCAGGTTGGCGCGCACCTGCCAGTCGATGCCGGTAGCGCGGGCCTCCGCTGGCCCCGGCACGGTGGTGGCCTGCAGCGCGCGAGCGGTCATCGTGCCGCTGCCGTCCTTCTGCAGGGCGATGTGGATGCCGACGAGTTCGGCGTCTGAGCAGGAAGCGAGCAACAGGGCGAGCGACAGCGAGCAGATACGCAGCATCGATACCTCCGCTCGGATCATGTCGGCGGCGCCTGTGGGCCGCCACGTCGCACTTGGGAGAACGCGGAACGATGCGCGATCGCGGTGGCCGCGCGCAGTCGTTCTGGCGGGCCCGCGCGCGGTTGGCGACTTTTTGTGAGTGCGCAAAAAAATTCTGCAGCGTCCGCCCACTGCCACCCCCGCCGCCCAGGCCTCCACGGATTGCGCAGCTTCCGTGTTACAGGTGGGGGAGGCACAACTAACTGTGGTGGTAGAAGGGAGAATGGTGGTGGAGGTGGGTCAGATCGTGGTGGGCTGTGGTTGACAGTGGGTGAGTCGGTGCTAGCTTCTCCGGGACCAGCAGAAGTCGGCCTTCTCCTGGCTCCCGTTCATGACCCACATGTTCACCGGCGCATCGGACCACGGCTTGGATGACAAGGGGCGGCTCACGCTCCCCTCGCGCATCCTCGAGTCCATTGCGCAGAAGGACTGGCGGTTCTTCCTGACGGTGAGCATGGACAAGTGCCTTCTGCTGCACGACGTGCGCAGCTGGCAGGCGTTGGTGGACCGGATTGGTGCAGGCGTTCATGGCAGCGCCGCCCACCGCAACCTCGCCCGGCGGTTCCTCGGCAGCGCCGAGGAAGTCACGCCCGACGCAGCGCGCCGCATCCGCATTCCGGAGCCTCTTCTCGACTACGCCGGCCTCGCGCCGAGCCAGCCCGTTCGGCTGCTCGGCATGGGCAACGTGTGCGAGATCTGGGCTCCTTCCGCCCTCGGTGGGGTGCTGAACGCGCCCACTCCGGAGGAGGAGCAGCTCTTTAGCAGTTTGATCGATCCCAGGACCCCGTCTGCGCCCACCGTGGCGTGACGCAAGTCACTGCAATGGACGTAATGCAAGCTCAGGCGCGGGAGGCGCAGGGGCTTCGTTGCGGCGGTGGCCGGGCAGTCTCTGGAGTCGTGGTCGCGGGCATGCCTGCGGCCGTTGCAACGGGTGTCGCTTTGGTCAGCGGCGCCTGCGAGGGCCTTTGGTCGGGCTTCTCGACTTCTTGCCGTTGCCGGGCGGTCCCGGGGGGTGGCAAGTGAGTTCTGCAACGGGCGTTGGCGACGGGGCGGGCGAGGGCGGGTCTAGGCAACCGGTCCACGTTCCTGTCCTGCTGCGCGAGACCATGGAACTCCTCGACTTGTCGCCCGGTCTCGTGGTTGTTGACGGCACGGTTGGGGCGGGTGGGCACGCAAGGGCAATCGCGCGCGCCATCCGACCCGGCGGGCACCTGATCGGTTTAGACCGCGATTCCGAGATCCTGGCCTGCGCGAGAGCGGCCTTGGCAGAGGCTGCCGAGGACGCCCCCGAGCAGGTCAGGGTTTCGCTTCATCACGTTCCGTTCTCGCGCGTTCAGGATGCGCTCCACGCAGAAGGTCAGGCTGCGTGTGACAGGCTCCTGCTCGACATCGGTGTCAGTTCCCTGCAGCTCGACTCGGCGGTGAGAGGATTCTCGTTCATGGCGGATGGTCCGCTCGACATGCGCATGGACCCCACGGGTCCCGTCGATGCGGCATCGTGGCTCGCCGAGGTCGATGAAGTCGAGCTCGCGCGCGTGCTGTTCGAATACGGCGACGAGCGCTACAGCCGCCGCATCGCGCGCGCGGTCGTCGAGCAGCGGAAGCGCACCGCGATCGTCCGCACCGGGCAACTCGTAGACCTCATCTACCGCGCGATGCCGGGCCATGCTCGCTCGGGGCGCATCCACCCCGCGACGCGTTCGTTCCAGGCGATCCGCATGGCCGTCAACGACGAGCTGGGCGAACTGCAGCGCGCGCTCGAAGCCGCCGTCTCGTGCGTCCGCCCCGGCGGTCGCATCTGCGTGATCTCGTTCCACTCCGCCGAGGACCGCATCGTGAAGTGGTTCCTGCGTGAGCACTGCGAGGTCGTGACCAAGAAGCCCATCGTCGCGAGCGACGAGGAAGTCCGTCAGAACCCCCGTTCGCGCAGCGCCAAGCTGCGGTGCGGCATCGTCAAGGAGATCGCGGCATGAAGTGGGTCCTGTGCGGCATCACGTTCGCGCTTTCGGTCGTGCTGGCAGTTGGCACGGCGTCGTACCGCGCGGGCAACGCGAAGCTCCGGCTCCAGCTCGAGCGCGAGTACCGCAGCATCGAAGCGCGCATGATCGAAGTGCGCCGGCTGTCGCTGCGCACCGCCGAGCTGGCGACGCCTGAGCGGCTGTGCGATCGGCTGCGCGATGCATTGAAGGGCAGCAAGGCGCCGCAACAGGAGTCCGCGCTGTGGCAGTGACACACGCAGAACGCGTCCGCCTGCGCTTCGTGTTCGGCGGGCTCGCGATCGTCCCGTTGTTCCTCGGCGGCTGGTTCACCTGGATCCAGGTGCTCCAGAAGGGCGACATGAAGCGGCCCGACGGCCAGCGCGTCGCCCTGTCGGCCGAGGCTGCCGCCGTGCAGCACCGCCGCACGGAGCGACTTCCTTCGGCGCGCGGCACGATCAAGGATCGTCACGGCTCGATCCTCGCGATGGACTGCGACGCGTTCGAAGTTCGCGCCGAGGTCTCGACGCCCAAGCGCGCCCGCCGCGACTGCGCCGCGATGCGCACGCACTTCCGCGACCTCGCGCGCTCGCTCGCCGACGCGCTGTGCCGCGACGAAGGGCTCGCCGACCGCGCCGCGGCGCGCGCCGAGCACTTCCAGCGGCTGGAGAAGCGACTCGCCGAAGCGTTCGCAATCGACAAGCTGCCGAGTGCGGGCCCGGTGCCGGAGACGTTCTTCTGGCGCAGGGAGATCCTGGTCGAGCGCGGTGTCGCCGTGTTGTCGGTGATCGAGGCGCTCGAAGAGTTCGACCGCGGCGCCGACTCCGTCCTGCTGCACATGCAGCACGACCACGCGCGCGTCTACCCAGAGCGCCAGGTGACCTACGGCCTCGTCGGCTACGTCGAGGACGAGCCGGTGCGCAATGCGGCGGGCAAGTTGCTCGGGTTCGAGGCGCGCGCGACGGCCGGTCTTGAGTCGGTGAGCTCGCTGCTGCCCGGCGCTCCAGGCGAGCGCGAATTCCGCGTCGACGCCCAGAACAAGCGGTTCTTCACCGGCATTGGCCATGCGCCTTCGATGCCGAGCCTCGTCGAGTCGACGATCGACCTCGAACTGCAGAAGGCCGCGAGCCGCGAGCTGGAGCGGCAGGCGATGGCGGTCAGCGAGAACGACGCGCGCCGTCCGCTCTGGGGCGCCATGTTGCTCGTCGAGATCGAGACCGGAGACGTGCTCGCCGCGGCGTCGTGGCACCGCGACGTCAAGCACCCGCGCGGCGCGGCGTTCACGCCATACCAGTCGCTCTACGAGCCAGGCTCGATCGTCAAGCCGCTGCTGTTCGCCTACGCGCACGCCAACTGCAACCTGGACTGGGACCGCGCCTACGACTGCTCGTCGGCGGGCGCAGATCACCACTGCGACGTGCCCGAAGTCGGTGGCCGCCGCGTGCGCGACGACCACGCCTGTGGCGTGTTGTCGTCGCACGGCATCCTCGTCAACAGCTCCAACATCGGCGCCGTCAAGGTCGGCAGCTTGCTGACGCGCGACGACTGGGCGCGCTACCTCGAGGTCTACGGCCTTCGCCGTTCGCTCGAGCTGCCGATGCCCAACGAGCGGCAGGGCCACGTTGCGAGCAAGGGTTGGTTGCCCGGCATCAAGGAGCCCGCGTTCAAGAAGTGGACGGGCAGCTCCTATTCGATTGGCTACGAGCATCAGGTCAACGCGCTGCAGATGGCGCGCGCATACCTGACGATGTTGAGCGGCCATCGCCGCGAGCTGCGTCTCGTTCGCGCCGTCGAGGTCGACGGCAAGCGCATCGAGCAGCCGGTTCGGCGCGGCGAGCGCGAGTTCTCCGACGACACCGTGCAGCTCGTGCGCGCAGCGCTCGGCGACGTGATGAGCGACGACGAGGGGGCCACGGGTCGCCACATGGTCGCTGCATTCCGCAAGGAAGGGACCGAGCTGGTCGGTTTGCTCGCGGGCAAGACGGGCACGGCCAAGAGCCGGACCGTCATCAAGGGCAAGGGCACTGTCGAGGTGCGCAACGCGAGTTTCGTCGGCTTCATGCCGGCGCACGCTCCGCGCTACCTCGCCGTGTGCGTTCTGCAGAGAGACGATAGTGCGCGGTTCTACGGCGGTAGCTATGCTGCCCCGCCTGCTGCTCGTCTGCTGCTGGAGGCCATGCGTCTCGAGGAGCGGCGGCGGCCGGTCCAGGGATCGCAGGTCAGTGCGACTCCTGGTGCATCAGGCCGCGGCCCTCTGGTCGCGGAGACAGGTCAGGCAGGGCGGTAATGACTGAATTGGCGTATCCGTCCGGACTTCCGTCCGGGCAGGGTTTCGTACGTTTGCGCGAACTGCGGGATTGCCTGCAGCCGCGCGAGACGCTGCGGTTCCGTGACCTCGCGGTCGACGGGCTCTGCTTCCATTCTGGCGAAGTGCGGCCAGGCAACCTGTTCTTCGCGATCCGCGGGGCCAACCAGGACGGGGCGAAGTATGCGCAGCAGGCTGTCGCCCGCGGCGCGGTCGCCCTGGTCGCCGAAGAAGACCTGCCCGTCAACGTGCCCACGCTGATCGTGCAGAACGCGCGCGCGGCGCTGGCCGACGCGGCGCGGTTCTACTACCGCGATCCGTCGAAGGCCGTGGCCGTCGTCGGCATCACGGGTACCAACGGCAAGACCACGACGGCGCACCTCGTGCGCGGTTGCTTGCAGGCGGACCGCCGGCAGGTCGGCCTGCTCGGCACGATCGCCTACGAGTTCGGCGGCCGCCGCATTCCGGCGCCCAACACGACGCCCGACCCGATCCGCATCCAGGGTTACCTGCGCGAGATGGCGGATCGCTACGCCAGCGCGTGCGTGATGGAAGTCAGCAGCCACAGCCTCGACCAGGAGCGCGTGCGCGGCGTTCGGTTTGCGGCGGGCGTGTTCACCAACCTGACGCAGGACCACCTCGACTACCACGGCGACATGATGAGCTACGCGAAGGCGAAGGCTCGCCTGTTCGCGCAGCTGGAGAGCGGCGCGGTCGCGGTGCTCAATCGCGACGACATCGCTTCGTCGATCATGGCGGACCATGTCGGCAGTGGCGTCCGCACGTTGACCTACGGGTTGTCGCCCGAGGCGGACGTGCGCGCTGAGAACCTCCAGTACGGCCCCGACGGCACGCGCATGTTGCTGGTGATGCCGAACGGCCGCGTCGAGTTGTTCTTGCGCATCGTCGGCGAGCACAACGTCTACAACGCGCTCGCCGCCGCCGCGTCGTCGCTGGCGCTCGGCGTCAGCGAGTTGACCGTGGCATCCGCGCTCGAAGACGCGCGCCCGGTCTCGGGTCGCCTCGAACTCGTCGAAGCGCCGACGCAGCGGCCGTCGCGCGTGCGGGTCTTCGTCGATTACGCGCACACGCCGGACGCGCTCGACAAGGTGTGCTCGACGCTGCGCGGCCTGACCGAAGGGCGCTTGCGCGTGGTCTTCGGTTGCGGCGGTGACCGCGATCGGACGAAGCGCGCACCGATGACTGCCGCGGTCGCTGCGCACGCGGACTTCGCCTACATGACGAGCGACAACCCTCGGAGCGAAGAGCCCGAGGCGATCCTCGACGAGATGGCCAAGGGCCTCGTGGGCGCGAAGGCCGAGAGCCTGCGCATCGTCGACCGAGCCGAGGCGATCCGTCGCGCGGTGTCGGACGCAGAGCCTGGCGACACGGTGCTGATCGCGGGCAAGGGCCACGAGACCTACCAGATCATGAAGGACTGCGTGGTCCCGTTCGACGATCGACTCGAAGCGTCGCGCGCGCTCGCCGCGAAGGAGGCCGGGTGGTTGCACCGCTGAGGTCTTCTGCTGCGGGCAAGAACCTGGGTTTGCGCATGGATTCGAGCGAGTCGCAGAGTGCGCGCATGCGCAGCAACCCCGCGGCCCAGCGGAGCGGTCGGTCCACGCCCGGAACGTGGCTCACGCCGACTGCGGTGCAGAAGGCGTGCGGTGGCGAACTGCTCGTGCGCGGTCGCTCGGCGACGGGCGTCACGACGGACTCGCGCCAAGGTTGCGAAGGCAAGCTCTTCGTCGCGTTGCGCGGCGATAACCACGACGGTCACGACCACGTGGCCGCGGCGATTCAGAACGGCGCGCGCGGCGTCGTGATCGCGCGCGATCCCGCGGACGTCCCTGGCCTCGATGGCGCGAAGGGCGCATTCGTGGTCCGCGTCGCCGATGCGCGCCGCGCGTTGCTCGACCTCGCGAAGGAACACCGCCGTCGCAATCGCGCGAAGGTGATCGGCATCACCGGCTCGTGCGGCAAGACCACGACCAAGGAGTGGCTCGGCGCGGTGCTGTCCGCCGCGATGCCGACCGTGCGTTCGCCTGGCTCCTACAACAACGACGTCGGCGTGCCGTTGACGTTGTTCTCGATCCAGCCCGAAACGCGCGCAGCAGTGGTGGAG
>CAIYFF010000031.1 GCA_903925435.1 uncultured Planctomycetota bacterium
AAGGTCGACGAGGACGATCCGTTCGCGTCGATGAAGGAGCGCACGTTCGTTCCGATGAGCCTCGGCTCCGGCGTCGTGATCGATCCATCGGGGCTCGCGCTCTCCAACTGGCACGTCGTCGACGACGCGACGAATCCCGACGGCTCGATGGTGCAAGACCATCAGGTCACGGCGCGCGTGTTTGGCGGCAAGGAGTATCGCGTCAAGGTGCTCAGCATCTCGCGCGAGGACGACCTCTCGCTGCTGCAGCTCGAACTCGCAGACGGCGAACGGCTGCACGCCGTCGAAGTCGGCGACAGCGAAGCGCTCGCGATCGGCGAGCACGTGGCGGCGATCGGCAACCCGCACGGCCGCGCCAACACGGTCACGTTCGGCGTGGTGTCGGCGAAGGATCAATCGATCCGTGTGAAGGGCCGCTTCGAGAAGCTGGGGCCGCTCGTCGAAACCGACGCGGCGATCAACGGCGGCAACAGTGGCGGCGCGCTGCTCGACATGAACGGCAGGCTCGTCGGCATCAACAGCGCCGGCGGCGGCACGTTCAACAACAAGGGCTACGCGATCGAAGTGGGGCACGTGCGCAAGCAACTGCTTGGATTGTTGCTGCAGCCCTACAAGCTGCGCACGCCCGACCTCGGCATGCGCGTCACCGATGACGACGGCAAGGTGCTCGTGCTCGATTGCGACCCGCGCGGCCCCGCGCATGCGGCGGGCGTGAAGTCCGGCGATCGCGTCGTGTCGCTCGCGGGTGCGCCGGTTTCGTGGAGCGGCGCGTTCTCGCTCGGGCTCGCGGGACTCGATGCCGGCGTCGATGCCGAAGTCGTGATGGAGCGCAACGGCGAGAAGAAGACGTTGCGCATCGCGCCGATGTCGCAGCACGCATGGTCCGTCGTGCGGATGTCTGGTTTGCTCGTGCGCGACCTCGCGTTCGCTGACGACGAAGCGCGCATGCGCAATGCGTCGATCGCGCTGCACCGCGCGTTCACGGGCGACCAGAATGGCGAGCCGCAGCAAGTGCAGGAGTCCGCGGCGCTCGTCGAGAAGCTGTGGCCCGGTGAGCAGCGCGCCGAGTCGGACATTGCCGAAGGCGACCTGCTGCTGGCCGCCGAGCTGCGCACCGAGAACGGTGATCCCGTGCTGCGCCGTATCGACGGAATCGCATCGCTGCGCGAGTTGTTCAACGATCGCGAACTCGGCAGCTACGACGGCGTGCAGTGGACTCTGTGGGTGAGCCGCGGCGCCGAAGTGAAGCGCGTGCAGGCGACGGCCAAGCGCTTGTTCTGGTGAACGCGCGGCGCAGTTGCTGCGCCGCCGTTCACTTCGCCGAGAAGCCGCCCTTCAACGTCTGCTGCTCTTGGCCCGACATCCAGCTCCACTGGAACGCGATCTTGCCCTTCGGCAGCGGATCGAGCGGCCAGAACGTCGCCATGCCCGGAGCGCTCGTCGTGCGGCACGTGCCTTCGTCGAACACGAGCACGCCTTCGATTGCGTCGCCCTTCGGGCCCTGCGCCACGCAGCGCAGCGAGCTGCGCGCCTGGATGCCGCCCGTGCTGCCGAAGTGAATCGTCAGCGGGAAGCCGATCGTCTTCTTGCCGGCGCGGCCGTTCTTCTCGAGCAGCTTCGCGATCTCCGGGCCTAGCTCCTCGACGGGCACATCCGCCTCAAACATCAGTCCGCTGTCGTTGCGCGGCGGATAGCAGTCGGCGCCCGCGTTGGCCGCCTTCGGCGTGCCGATGCCGCTCGTGCCGTTGATGACGAGCACGTCGCCTTCGATGTACATGCCGACCGACAGGATCGTGTTGTTGAGGAGCGCGTCGCGGTAGCCGGGCTTGTAGATCCAGCGTTCAAACGTCTTCTTCGCGTTGCCGATCGCGGCGTCGGGCACCACGAGCGCCATCTGCGCGAACAGGCTGCCGACGTAGCTGCCGCCGAGGTCGACGGACTGCGTGTGCATCGACGCGGGGTCGCGCAGGTCCTTGTTCTTCTTCAGATACTCCGCGTGCTCTTTGCAGCGCGACGAGAAGTTGGCGGACCACGTCACCGGCGCGCGGCCGTAGACCTTGCGCGCCGCGTTGAGCGCTTCGAGCCACTTGTCGACGCCCTTGCTGATCGCGGCAATCGGCGGCGTGTTGTTCTGGATCGCCTTCAGCACCGGCGATGCGCCGGTCCAGAAGTCCTCCCACTCCTTGTCGAGTTGC